>CAMKRB010000073.1 GCA_946415045.1 uncultured Myxococcales bacterium | reverse complement strand
CTCTGATCCCCCGGTAGTCGCCTACGGCTCCAACCGGGGGCTATTGATATAGAACACCTACGGCGTTCATTACACTCTTTTAAATGCGACAGCCCTAGAATGGTTACTAGGCTAACCCCTTAACCGCAATACTTGTTGCATCTGTACCCATATATATTCTATGATAGGTGCGTATGCGCCTGTTTGGCACAGTTAAATTTTGCGCTTTTTAGCGTTTATTTTTGACCCATTCTAAAGAGGTATCAATGATCATTTCAAAAAAATGGCTTACTTCCATTCTCGCCGCCAGCTTACTGTTTGGATTCGCTGGATGTAAAAAAGACGCACCCAAATCCCAGGATGAAGTCACACAGAAAGTACAGGCTCTTGCCGATGGTAAATGGGATAAGGCTGAAGTCAATGCACTGCTCGCTTTCGTTCCCGAAGATACACCTTTTGTATTCGCCAGCACCCGCGAATTCGATATCAATCATCCTGCTTATAAAAAAGTTTTCGAAAAAACAAAGGTTGTGATGGAACAACTAAACAACCTGATGCAAAAATCAATGGCCAAGACTGATGAAGAAGGTGCAAAGATTGCCAATAAAATGATGAGCGATCTCAAGGCGCTGATCTCCGATTACGCCAATGTCGCAAAAGACTACGGCATGAACCCGGAACATAATGATTCCATCATCTATATGGATGGTTCCCTCGTCGTCGCTAAAATCACCGCCGACGACGGTGCAAAATTCCAGGCCAAAATCGAAGAATACACCAAAATGCTGCCCGATCTTTCCATCACGGAAGTCAAAGCCGGCACCGATTCTTTCATTGAATACGGCATCAAAGACTCCAGCGAAGAGAAATATGCTGCCTACATTAACTATGGAAAGAATATCATCACCATCGTACTCAATGCCGATGCCAACAATACCGCTGAACTCGCCCGCACCCTCAAAGTCGCCGATAAACAGCTCCTTAAAAGCAAACTCGGAAAAGTCTCCTCAGATGTTGCAGCCCTTGGATACGTGAATAACGAAGCCATTGTCGACAAGATCTTCGCAAGTGATATCCTCAAGGAGGAAGAGGAATTAGCTGAACTTTTCACCCCGGAATGCAATGCCGAAATCAAAGCCATCGTCGCGGATTATCCACGCCTGAATATGGTCTATCGCATCAAGAATGATTCGGAGTTTTCTTCCGATTTCAGTCTCGTCATCAATAACAAGGATGCGCTTAAACGTCTCGAATCCCTGCATGCCGAAAGCATCAAAATCACAAACGACAAGACCATGTTAAGCATGGGCATCAACATCGATGTTGGCAAAGCAATCGCGTGGTTCAAGGAAACTGCCACCAGCATCAGCAGCAAACAATATGCCTGCGCTCCGCTCAAAGCAGCCGCAACCGAGATCGGCAAGCTTCCTGGGCTGCTCCTCTTGCCACAGGCCGCTCAATTTATTGCAATCGCCGAAGGCATTTCAGGCATCAGCTTTGCGCTCGATAACTTCAGTTATACCGAAATAGAAAATAATAAATTCGACAGCATTCAGGCACTGGTCGATGTTTCAGGTCCCACGATCGGCAAATCACTGCCAAGCGCCCTTGCACTTGCTGCAGCCGTCTCTCCGGAAATCGCCACCATTCGTCCAAACGCCGAAGAAGCCACAACGATCGATCTGGCAAAACTCGACGTTGGAAATCTCTCAATTCAGGCATACATGAGCGATACCGATTTCCTCATCGGCACCAAAAACTATGACATTAAAACCATTGCCAAGTCGCCAAGAAAAGCCAATCCGAATTTCCTGGAACTCTCACTCAATACCAGCTTCTACAACATGCTTCTCAAAGACGAAAATGACGATGATTTAGTTGCATTCAAACAGATACTCGATGCACTGAACTTCAGCTACACATGGACGATCGGCACCGACAGCGAAGGCCTGAGCGGCTCCGTTGTTGTAAAGTTCTAAGCAATGCTTTAATCACCGGGCGCACCTTGGTGCATCCGGTGATTCATTCAGATGTGATGCCTGCCAGGTGTGCCGGGATTTTTAGTTTCTTTAATTGCCGGACGCACCTGAGCGCACACGGTTATTCCTCACCCACCTTTGGTGAGCTGGCTTCCACCAGGACTTCATGCCTCCTGGACTGGCCGTTCAATGCCGCCCTGAGCGCATTGCGGCTCGCATTAAACGCCTGCAGTTTCGAACCATTCAGCGTAAACGCGTGAGCTGTATCTATCGAAGCCGGGTCGATGTACTTGCCATTGTGTTTTACCGCAAAATGCAGATGCGGACCTGTTGAAATACCCGTATTTCCAAGCTTTGCGACGACCTGTCCCTGTTTGACATGCGCGCCTTTCTTTATGCCCACCGCAAATCCATACAAATGCGCATAAAGCGATACATAACCGTGCGCATGCTCGATCACCAAAAGGTTGCCATTGCCACCCTTCCAATCGGCGAAAGTTACGACGCCATCGGCAAATGCCATCACCGGTGTACCGGTCGGGCAGCCATAATCGATGCCATAATGCGGTCGCACACGTTTTAAAATCGGATGCATACGCTTGAGGTTGAACGGGCTTGTCACACGGCATCCAACCAGCGGCGTCTTTAAAAATGATCGCTTTAAAGCCCGGCCTTCGCCGTCATAATACCCGGCAAAATCCGGATCCGGTGAATCGAAATAGTACGCTTCCAGACGTTTGCCGCGCGCAAACGAATCATAAGTTGCAGCCCAAACACGGTCATAGCGATAGAATTCACCATTCAGCGTCACTTTGTCGACGAGAATACTGAATTCGTCTCCCCTCTGGGAATCCGAGCTAAAATCGATGTCGTACTTGAACAGACGCATAAAGTTCGATGCCAGTTCACCTTTTTCGCCGTAATCGATAAACGTCTGGTACAGCGATGAAGACACTTCACCCTTCACAAGGATGCGTTCGACGCGTTTGTGTACATCGAGTTTCTGCGCGACATAGGTATTGCCCTGCCGTTCAGAAATGCTGATATCTTCGGGTGAAATTTCGTAAATGAACTTGAGGATGCGTTTATCGACGTCGATGTGCACCTCATATTTGTCGCCCGGTTTTGTCTTCTTAAAATCGACGACATTTTCCATCGATGCGATCACCTGCTGGATATCGCCGGGATCGAGCCCATGGTTTTTGAGGGCGACGAACAACGTCTGATTTCTGTGTATTTTACTACGGATGAGAAACGGATCTTTTTCGCTGTCATCCTGTGGTATGAGTTCATCACCCGTATCATCCGATTCGAGTGATTGCCGGGTCAGTTCCGACATCTCAGCCCATTCCTGCATACCCAGCGAATCGTTATCGATAGGCTCAGGAATCAGCATCAGTTTATCCGAATCATCGCCCGAAAATGTGTAGATGCCAATGACGGCAAGAATCAAGGCGATTCCGCCCAGCAACCACGGCCATACGGGACGACGATGACGCCCCATCACTGGCAGGTCCGGGACCTGTTTTATATGTAACATATTGGGATTTCTCAACTGACGGCGGTTAGCCTATGCATAAAGCTGCGCGCTAATCCTGCCGTGTTTCAGACCATTCGCGAGCCTGAGACAACATCTCAGCTGCGTGAGCCATGGTTTTGGCTGTAATCGATGCACCCCCCAACATGCGCGCGATTTCTTCTACGCGCTCCGATTCGTTTAACAGCTCAATTCGGCTCTGTGTCCGATCATTGACTACCGATTTCGAAACGTGAAAATGCGCATCCGCATAGCTGGCAATACTCGCCAGATGCGTGATGCATAATACCTGGTGACAACGGCTGACTTCTTTGAGCATTTCGGCGACATGGGTCGCTGTCTGCCCACCAATGCCGGTATCAACCTCGTCAAATACATAACATGCTACATCGTCTTTTTCGACTATTGCACGTTTGAGCGCCAGCAAAACCCTCGAAAGCTCACCACCGGATGCGATCTTCGCCAGTGGTCGTGCCGATTCCCCGGGATTTGGGCACAGCAAAAACTCGACTTCATCTGCACCGGTCGACCTGATGCCGTCCAGTGTCGTAGCAGATTTCATCGAAACATCAATAGATGCATTTTCCATGGCCAGCAAATGCAGACCTTCTGTCGCCTGCACAGCCAGCGTATGCGCGGCTTCACTGCGAAGTCTCGTCAGCTCGCCTGCATGTTCCAGAAGCCATGCGCTTTCCTGCGCCAGCGTTTTATCCAGTTCACTGATGCGCTCATCCGACAGCACAAGCGCATCGCGCTCTTTTTCAAGCGATTTCTGGTACGATTTAAATTCGTCAGCTTTTATCCGATATTTTCGCTCCAGCTTGTCGATCACGGAAAGCCTGTTCTGAAGCGTTTCAATGCGGCTCACAGATGCTTCTTCGACCTGTGTGTGACGAAGCTCATGGACACAGTCCTCAATTGCATTCATCGCCTGACCGAGCGAATCTGCAATTCCCGTAACACCTGCATCTCCCGATCCCGCGCGGCGCAGCGCTGAGACATGCATCCCCAGCCTTGAGACGACTGAATGCTCGTCGTCATACAAATCCGAAATGGCCGCATCCAGCGCATTTTGCAAGGTTTCGGCATTCGACAGACGCCTCAGTTCTGCATCTGTCTGTTCCGATTCACCTGGCTGAATGTTGGCCGTCGTCAGCTCGTCGATCTGATAGGTCAGGAAATCCAGACGCTTGCTGCGTTCGCTCAGTGAGGAAATCAGCAGGTCGCGCTCTTTGCGTATGCTGTGATATTGTGAATAGCGCTGACCAAACGACTCGACGATATCCTCCAGCCCGGCAAATCGGTCGATCATCGAAAGATGCTTCGATGCATCGAGCAGACTCACATGCTCATGCTGACCTGAAATATCGATCACGGTGCGCATCAAATCGCGAAGCGTCGTAATCGTCTGAAGCGTTCCGCCGATATAGATTCGGCCACGGCCTTTGCGGGGAACAATGCGACGCACCACGAATTCATCGTCATCCAGATCGATGCCTATCGACTGCAGCATTGCCATCGTCGGTGCATGTCGGCGATCAACCGTAAATAAGCCCTCGACAACCGCTTCGTCTGCACCTGTTCGTATGATATCGCTCGACGCACGCCCACCAAGCAACAAACCAAGTGCGCTCACAATGATCGATTTGCCTGCTCCCGTTTCGCCGGTGAGCACAGACATGCCGCCATCAAAGCTCAGTTCAAGCTCCGATATAATGGCAAAATTCTTTATCACAAGTGTTGTTAGCATCGGTCTGATCGCACATTTCCAGTTTATTACCCCCCATAAATCCGCCTTCTATAGCACAAAATAAGATTGTTTCAAACCTAACCCAAATTCAGGTCCAGGACTGCTCCCTCAATTCACAGGCACATGCAATTCCTTCAGCTTTTTGATCATTGGATCGCGCACTTCGGCGCAAAAACAAAGCCGCGCAACCTGTGAATGAATCTTGGTGAGCATTTTCACAATCGGGCTGGCTTCCATAATCGATACGATTTGTCCCGAAGGCTGTTCAATCCGAATATCGGCATTGACGTGGCCACCGGATTTTGAATTCTCAAAAAACGGCAGCAATGGCGCAGGTTCGGGCGAATAGGGCGCAAACGCACGATTCACCGTCGTATCAAGCGTCAGATAATAGTCGGGATGATAACCTGCCGACTCGACGACATCCCGCAGTTCCTGCCATTTATCACGTATCACACTTCGGAATTCATCCGGTATTTCGACCGTCTTGAAGAACTTGCGGTGCAACAGGCTGTGCGCCAAATCCGATAAAATCGGATCGCCCGACTGCTGCCACATATCGATGGCTGTCCATGCATGTGCATCGTGAACCATCCGGCATTTCTTCGCATCCACGCGATGAAAGTGCACGACATCGGCCAGCAGATCACCCATACGTCCCACGCCAAAGACCGATTCATCACCTTTGGAAGCAATCTCTGAAACGCGCGCAAATATCGATTCAAGCATCTTTTCGGCACCGCGCACCGTCTTGTGATGATACACCTGCTGGTACATGTGATATCGGCTTATCAGATAGGTTTCGACCGCATGAAGCGCGCGATAGCTCACAATAATGCCCTCGTTGTCGCGATCGATCATTTCCAGAATGCGGTCGATATCATACAGATAATTGCGAATGCCCGTCATATAGCCATCGCGCAGAATGTAGTCCATGCGATCGGCGTCCAGCTGGCTGGAAATAATCGGATGATACCAGGCCTGGGTTTCCTGCGAGATACAGGCAATCACACGCTCCGGCATGCGCGGATCAAAATCGTGTAAAATCCTGTAAATTTCGCCATCTTCCGCCATAATATGCGCACACGTCATCGCCTCGTGATTAAACGTGCAAAGCTTCGAAATCCCCGATTCAAACGCATGGCTGAATGCCGCGTGCCCAACATCGTGGAGCAATCCCGCTGCCCTTGTAATTGCGCGTTCAAACGGATCGCCATTGGGACTGGCGTTGTCGAAAATACGCCTGGCCACATGCTGCGTGCCGATCGAATGACCAAACCGTGAATGCTCCGCACCGTGATACACAAATCCAGCCAGACCCAGCTGGTTGATGCGGCGCAGCCGCTGCACCACCTCGGTGTCGATGAGTGAAAACAACATCCTGTCCACTTCGTCATTCATATTGAACTGAATCACGTTGTGAACCGGATCCCTGAACAATTTCTCGTGCCTTCTGTCAGACATCATTATCCTTATTGTGTAGTGGCCAAACGATTTTGGTAAACCAAAGCATGGGGGCGTTGCGGGGGGCACCCCCGCAATGGGGGGCGGCGCGTATTTGCGCAGCAAATAGCGGCGTCGGGGGGCCGTGCCCCCCAACATGCTTGCACTTTAGCAGTCTCTGCGCTAGATTTCATCGCTTAAGCTCCGCCTGAAATCCCAAATTGGGGTCCGCGGCCGTGCTTTAACTTGTTACATAATTCAACATGGAGATTATTAAAATGGTTGATTTCCTCTCATCTCTGGGACTGGTCACATGGGACTGGGATCCCGTGATGATTCACCTGGGCCCCATTTCGCTCAGGTATTACGGCATTTTGTTCGCTCTGGCGCTGGCTGTGGGCTACATCACGCTTCGATGGCGCTACCGCGACGAAAATGAAGACCCCGAAAAAGCGACAAACCTCACCTATGCCATGATGATTGCCGTCATCGTTGGCACGCGCCTGGTGCATTGTTTGTTTTACGATCCCGACTACTACCTCAACAACCCCATCGAAATTCTCAAGTTCTGGAAAGGCGGGCTGGCAAGTCACGGTGCCGCAGCCGGCATCATGCTCACCTGCATTCTCTACGATTATATATGGCGAAAAACGCCATGCCGCGTCACGCTTGACCGCATGGCCATGACCATCCCATTCGCCATGATCTGTGTGCGGCTGGGCAACTTCTTTAACTCGGAAATCGTTGGTGCACCTTGCGATCCCAACAATCCAATCGCTTTCATCTTCACCCACTACGACGCGATCAACGGCCTGCCACCCACGCCGCGTTACCCGTCGCAGCTGTTCGAAGTCGGCATGGGCATCATCGCCATGATCGTCATGTTCGGTACCTATTATTATTACAAAAAATCCGGCAAACCGCGTCCGCTCGGCCTCATGACTTCACTCATTCTGGTGCTCTACTTCGGCATGCGATTCTTCGTCGAATACTTCAAGGAATACCAGGTCGAAGAAAACATCGGCGGTCTGCGCGAGGGTCAAATCCTCAGCATTCCGTTCCTCGCAATTGGCCTGATTGGCCTCGGTCTTTCGCTTTTCGGGCCGTGGCGCAAACAAAACGTGCTGCAGTTCACCGGAAAATATCAGATCAATGCTGAAAACAACATCGTTAGCGCGCTATCCGCAGACGACAATAAAATCGAAGCGTCATCCGAAAGCATCGACAACAGTTCCAATGATGAAGCCGAAAAAGTCGAAGCACAGGAAACCACCGGTAATTCAGACGAAAATAAAGAAACAGCCGAAAAATCCGAATGATTTCTTTGAGGTTGCCGGGCTATGCGCTGCGCGCATACGCCCCGCCATCGGCGCTATGGACGGCAAAGCCGCCATACGCGCCGATTTTTTTTATTTAAACAGCTTATCCTCAAGCCGCTTGATGTCGTATTCCAGATTGGTGTCCTTGTTCGCCAGACTGGCTTTGATCTTGGTCACACCACTCATAATCGTGGAATGATCGCGGTTAAAGGCGCGCGCCAAATCCGGGAAAGACAACGATGTGTGCAGACGCGCCAGATACATCGCAATCTGACGTGGATACACAAACGGCTTTGCGCGCGATTTACCCATGATTTCTTCAATCGAAATGCAGAAATACTCGCTCACACACTTGATGATATCATCGGCGTTGAGCATCACTGTCCGCGTCTGATACAGCGGATCGATGATCTTCTGGGCCAGGGCGAGCGAAATACGCTCGTGATGCGCGGTTGCATTGGCTTTGATGCGCTTGTAGCAACCCTCCAGTTCGCGCACATTGGTGGCGACTTTTTGCGCAATATAATCGGCGACTTCAGAAGGCAGATAGATGCCTTCAGAATTGGCTTTCTTGTTCAGAATCGCTAGACGCGTCTCGTAATCGGGCAGTTGAATATCGAACGTCCCGCAGCCGACAAACCGCGAGCGCATGCGCTCCTCAAGTTCCCGGATTTCGGAGGGATGCTTGTCACTCGTCAAAACGACCTGCTTGCCGACTTCCAGAAAATAATTGAAGGTGTGGAAAAACTCCTTCTGTGTCTCGATTTTACCAGCGATAAACTGGATATCGTCGATGAGCAGAACGTCATAATTCTCGCGGATATGATCCCGGAATTCCTGCACATTCTTCTTCTCCAGCGCGCGAATATAATCGTTCGTGAAATCCTCGCTGGTCATATACTGAACCCGCAAAAGGCTCGTTTCGATGATTTCGTTGCCTATCGACTGCATCAGGTGGGTTTTGCCAAGTCCCACGCCGCCATAGATAAACAGCGGATTAAAGTCGTTTCCACCAGGCTTTGTGGCAACTGCTTTGGCAGCAGCATAAGCCATATCATTCGAATTGCCCTGGACAAAATTATCGAAAGTATAACGCTCGTTTAGGCGGCTGATTTTCCGAAGCTCTTCGGATGCAACGACCAAATCGGAACTGCTTGTATCGTTCAGATAAGCAGATGACGGCGAAATCTGGAAAGCTGCAGTTCTGTTCGAAACACTCGAAACATCGCGAAGCCGCATGGGTCTCTCATCAAAAGGCAGCATGCCGGAAGTCGGGTGTTTTTGGTTTTCGACGCAAAACGCAAGCTCTACATCGGTATTGATACCGCTTTCACGAAGCACATCCCGCAGAACCTCGTTGAGCTTGTCGGCGAGGTTCGTTTCGACGTAATTCAGGGTTGAACGGTCGGGCAGAGCAATTTCCCATCTGGTTTCCGACATTTGGCAGCATGTCATGTTCTCGAGATAGGAAAACGAAAATTCATTCAGGCAATTCCTGAGGCTTTTCTGATAGCGCGTCCAGATTTGAGTATCCATAGAGTCCATGTGAAATGAAGTCCTTGAGATGACAAAAAGGCAGAATCGATATCCAAAGAGATTTTCAATTCCAACCAACAGCGTGAGATTAAAGACAGATCAACTTTCGGTCAACTTTTTACGGAATCACTGATGTAGGTATTGCCAGATTCTCAAGTAATAAAGCCGGTTTTTCGCGTTCAGCAAATAATTCACAACCTAATTTGATATATTCTGAATTTTATAGTAAATTTATTGTTAATTCACTAATTACACATAATTTGTTAATTTAATTTAATCATTTATGCAGAATAAGAGAATTAAGTTCATTTGCAGGCGCTTTTTTGGCGCTTTTTGATAATTACTGATACATTAAATTAAATTCATAAAATGTTTATGTTGTATGAATTTTTCGATATCAAACGATGCCACTTAAAAATTTTTTGCAATGCAGTTCAAAAAATTAACAGACGGGTTATCAACAGGGGGTTGTGGATAATTTGTGTATACCTGTGGATAGTTTGTTAAGTCTGTGGATAAGGTGTGGGTAATCTGTGTGTTGCTGTTGATTTGAATTATGTTCGAAATTATTTTAATAATACAAAATTCAATTTCGAATTTCTTATTATTCTATTTATTAAATTATATATGTGGTCAAAAATGGGGAGTGCTGTGTGCATGATCCTGTGCAGAATCTGTGGATAACTCTTAGCAGTCTCTGATGGATTTGGAAATCTCCACATTTATGCACACCCCTGTCCACAGACAATGCACAACCTCGAATCGATGATAACCGCACGGGATATGGATTTGCCGAGTTATCCCAAAGCCCACAGGGCTTATGAAGACGATGAAAGAAAAAAATCATTTAAAAAAGAATATTCCTGGTCTTAATAGCGGACCGGTTACCGAAATGTCTTGACGTTCTGGCCTGAATGGCGAAAATAGGTGACTCAAATTATCCGTTCTGGTTCTTGGTCGGAATGCGGATAATCGCATAATCACATTATATAAGGGGACGATGGATGAAATTTTCGCTCGACAGAGATACATTTGCGAGGGTTTTAAAGAAAATAGATGGAGTCTGTTCCAGCCGTGGCAGCTTTGCGATTTTGAACTCGTGCATGATTGAAGCGAAAGGCAATTCGATTATCGTGACGGGAACGGATTTGGATATCACGCTGAAAGCCGTTGAGAATGCGCACATTATCGAAGAAGGCATCGTAATTATCAATGCGAATCGTCTTTTGAACACCGTTCAGAATCAGTCGCCGGGTTCCGAAATTCTAGTCACATCCGAAGTCAACCAGGTATTGATCGAAGCGGGGAATTTCCGTGCCCGCATTCCAAGTGGTGATATCGCCGATTATCCTTCGATTCCGCAATTCGAACTGAGTTCGTCTCTGACGATGAGCGCATTGACGTTCAAGGATTTGATCGACAAGACGATGTTCAGCATTTCGAAAGATGACTCGCGGCCGGAATTTACGGGTGCGTTGCTCAAGATTTCGCAAAACGGCAATGTCGAGATGGTATCGACGGATGGTCACAGACTGTCGAGAGCTTCAGCATCCATCAATGTGAGCGGTGAGTTTCCTGCCATATTTGAATCCGGTGTGATTATTCCGCGCAAGGGTCTGTTTGAACTGACCAAGAATTTGCTGGATTCCCAGGTCAGCCTTGATATTTCGGGCACAAAGATTATTGTGAGCTGTGGCTCAACGATGTTCTGCATCAATCTGATTGCCGGACAGTTCCCGGATTTTTCGAAGGTCATTCCTTTGAAACTCGATCACAAGGCTGTTGTAAAACGCGACATATTCCAGCAGATCCTCAAGAGAGCGTCGATTTTTACGGCTAAAGCGAACACGATTCGTCTGACGATGAGTCCCGGAATGCTTGAGGTTTCGACTTTCGACAAGAATTCTGGTGAGATGCGGGATTTCATCGATGCGGAATATGAGGGTTCCGGTGTGACGGCTGGATTTAACTGGAGCTATATCAGTGAAATTCTTTCGGCTTTGGATGGCGAATATGTGACGCTGGAAATCATTGATATGGATTCACCGGCGGTTATCCGCGATGTCGATACGGACAAGCTGGATTATATTGTCATGCCGATGCAGCTGTAGCGACCTGCGTATTCGCCACGGGCGAATAGCAGGTCGGTGTCCGCGTATTTCGGCATGCATGCATGCCGAAATAGCGGCACACACAAAAAACAAAAAAACCCGACGCTGATGCGCCGGGCTTTTTTTTATTTGCGAAATGCTATTTGAAACAGGCTGGGCCTACATATCCGAAGACGTTGCCGACCTGGATGTAGCAGCGGCCCATGCCCTTGATGTAGGCGGCGTCGGGGCGCTTGAGCATCTCCA
>CAMKRB010000072.1 GCA_946415045.1 uncultured Myxococcales bacterium | reverse complement strand
AAATCCGATGTCTGTTCAATCACCCCATCCAAACCCGCCGGCGGATTAAAAACATACAGCTCGGGAGCTTGTGCTGTTGAATAGGCGTCTACCGAATTGAGCCTGTATCCGCCGGATGTGTGGACATCAAAGAATTTGGCCACATAATTGCGGTCGGTCGAGCTCGTGTGCAGGCTGGTATTGTCCCCTGTACCGAACACGATCTGCAGCGTCGGATAGTTGCCCTTTGTATACACCGAAACCGCCGGTTTATATGTAATGCCATTGAATTCGTCTGGAATATGACCACAATCCGGACCGAATGCAGGTTTGAGAAAATCCGTGGATGATCCGGCAACTTTCACATTATCAGCGTATGCGCCCTGTTTCCATCGATCCGGTTTAAAATCGCGCACATCCAGTGCATAGAAATTACCGGAGCGATCACCAAAATAGAGCCGCTGTGCAATGGCATTGAACTGATTTGGATATACAGCCGGCGAACCTGTCACTTCGTGCTGCGTATAGATCGCAGCAATGAGCAGATTCTTCTGGTCTTTTTGGGATTCGTTTGGGAACAGACGCACGATATAGATCACGCCGATATCGTCCTGATTCGCATTTCTGCTGCCCCCCGGCAAAATCGCCACGGTCTCGATCTGGTCATCGATGATCATACGGGTGATGAGCGGCTGTGCGGATGAAAAGCCCAAATCGGCAAATGGAAATCCCTTCATATTATCGGAATTCGGGGATAATGATTTGCGATTGCTCTGAAGCACAGTTGCTGAAAGGAAATCGTTCGTATCCCCCAGATGGGGATAATCCGAAATATTTGTATCTGCCTGCCACTGGTTGTCGATTTCCCACAAGATGGATGGGCTGAGCGGATCGGTGATATCCAGCGCATAATAACCGCGCGCACCATCGCCAAAGCCGCCGACCAGAACGGTGCGCCATTCTTCGATATAGCTTGTTCCCGTGAATATTCTCTTAGGAACATCGGCCACTACGGGTGCCGCATTGATGAGCGACTGCTGTCCCATATTGGTGAGATTCTTGAGTTTTGGCATCATGGCTTTTGGAATAAAAGCCCATAGTTCATCCCCTTCTTTCAGGGGGAGGGGATCTGCATTGCCACGGATGCCGGGATCGACATCATATTTGCTTCTTTCCTTGTTCTGACCGAGAATAAATGCGTGGATCATGCCATCGTTTGCAGCAACCATCAGCATGTTGTCACGATTCCAGTATTGTTTCACAAACTGCTGGTAGCTGGCAGATTTGACGTTGTTCAAGGGCGGTTCAACGGGCACCGGTGTGGCGAATTCAATCGTTCCCAGAGGCAGTGTAGCGAGGAAATCCCTGATGTTGCCTCTTTTAATGGTGCCGGGCATGCATCTGCCTGCATGGCATACCTCACCCTCCTCACATCCGCGCGCGAGCCGGTAGCCATCCGGAAACGTATTGCTCATTGGTAAAACATCGTTTTCGTCATCTTCTTTTACCCAAACGCTCTCATGTCGCTCACATGCATCTGATTCTGCGTATAGATTCCGTAGTTTGCCTGCGATACAAATTTTGCCTCCTGGTGCCGATTCACTATTGCAAGAGCTCACGGCATGATAATCGCTGCCGGAGATACATCGTCCCAAATCGCAATAGCCCTCCGAACCTTCTTTCACGCAATCGAGATCCGACCCGCATTCATAGGGGCTGAGGATATAGTTCGCCGAATCGCGGCTGTAATAACTGCGAATATTCTGATTATCCCTGATATCCATCGAAGTGATGAAATTGTAGTCCTTGTTTTTGCCATAAGCATCCGCAATCAAGCCGATCTGACGACCATCGCCGGTATCCTCCAACTGGCTTAAAGAAATGTTATCGGGTAAGATTTCATTGCGATCTCTGGAATAATCGCCAGCGAATATATAGCGGTTAGAAATACAATCATTGAAATTTCCGATAATGTCTTCGACGCCCTCTCCCTGGGATGCACAGGGGGTGCGATTGCGTATGGTACTGCTGGCATTGGCGATATCTTTTCGTATTTGTGTACATTCCTTTGCACCAAACGCACACGATAGATCGCCGGTATTCATACAATTTTTGTTCAACCGGCAGGAAAGTATGGTAGCCAAATCGATATACTGCTGACCGGTTTCGAATTTTCCGCTCGTCGTATTACACACCGTTGCCTCGCGCTGTAAAATCGCGCGGCGCACCAGACCCGGCGTAATCTCATAACCGGAAAAAACATTGTAGTAACCATTTTGATACTTTTCGTTTTCAGTGACATTGTTGACATATCCCAGAGCCGCACTCGATGCGACTGCTGTTTTAGAGACCGTTCCCTGCAGCGTATCTGAGAGCGCCTCCGACATGGCCTTTCGCAATGCATTGCCATTTGCAGCGCTGAAAAAGCAACGGCGATCGGCGATATTATCGTTGCTGAGCATTTCGTTATAAGCAGCGGTATCGTCCGGAGGAATGATCTTGTGCGTCACAGGATTGCGGCATGTTCCGCCTTTCCATGCAGTCATGTTCAGCCTGTATGCCGCAGTTGTTTCATCGGCTGGATCCTGACTGTCGATGTTATCGCCAGCAGAATCACCGAAAGCATAAGCGATGACATAGGTTTTGATTTCCTCACCGCCGCCCTTGCCATTGAGCCATCGCGCATCATGCCAGATATCATTGGTATAGCCATGATTGTTTCCGGATGATTCATCCTTGATACCGGAACCGAACGGCACGCCGTCGGTAATCAGAATCACAGCTTTTTTGCGGCAGGCATAGGCATCGTCAGTGAGGATCGCATTGGAAGCCGGCGCTTTTTTTCGTTTCACCAATCCCTGATCCACTGTACTCAAATTGGCAGAATCCGCGCCGAACATATAGTACATATCGGCCAGCGATTCCCCGATTGGGGTTGCCGAATCGGCGCGATAAGTGCGCATGGCGTCCACAAGTCTGAGATTGCTTTCGATAATATCGGTCTTGTTGCTCGACGGTGTCGGATAGAAGAGCGGCGCCGGGGCATCCGGATTGCTGTCCCAGATACCGACGTCCCATGCACAATTGGACGGTTTTTTATATGCCTTCGATTCAAGATCCTTTCGGCCATACACGACGCCTTCGATTCCGGATTCGCGTGCAGTAAATCCATAAATATTATCCGGAGATCCGGCATTTCCGGACATCTTTGGATTCACTTCGATTGACTTGCCTCCAAAACTCCCGATGGAATCCACATCAAATCTCGGCTCACCGGATGAATCCTTGCCGAGATATGTCACTCTGGCAATCGGGAAATCCCGCGAAAGACTATCCACGCCAGAACCACAGGAAGCATGCGACGTCGATCCTGGGATATCTGTATCGTAATTAAACGAATACATGGAAGCACAGCCATTCTTGTCTTTGTACGCAATTTCGGCTCTGAATCCTTTGACGAGATAACCATGCATGGAATACGGCACTGCATAAAAATAGATCACATCATCTTTCTGCAGTTTATCGACATTTGCCCATGTAATATTCTCAATACCGAGCGGGTTTTCATAGCCGTATTCAGTCAGACGGATATTATTGGATGACGGATAGATGACATCGACATCGAGCACGCCGCCAGTGTCATTATTCCCGCTGCCGCTGCCATGTTTCGTGCAATAATCGATTTTATCAATCATTGTATTATTTCGATAGATGGCGCAATGGAAATCGATATCGCTGTCGCTGTTTATACCATTGACATCATTCCAGATAATGGTGGATCGCAGTATGCCGTCCACACGTCCTCCGGCCAGATCCGCAGCCAGCTGGATAACCGAGGCGTCAGAACCGGCGACAGAACCGCCGCTGCCGACAGCCAATCCAACCGCACCAAACTTCACCGATGACTGATAAGCATGTATAATTCCATCACTTTTATAATTGTTATTGATGAGTGTATGGTAAGCATTGATCTCTGAGGCTGAATTGCCAACAGAATCCGATGCTCCCGATGGTCGGGCGATTCTGGCATTGCCGGGTATTTGCTTGAGTTCGTATGTATACCCACACGAGGATGCACCACACTTCCAAACCGGAAAAGGCAGTTTAAAGGCATTGGCAGTTGGGCAATTCCGGCATGTTGTATCGTTTTCATCGCAGGTATCCGGACAAACGGCTTTTGTAATTTTTGTTTGTCCTTCAGGAATCTTCACACCGCCGGCCAACTCAGCCAATGCCTTTGTCAGACGGGTATTTCCTTCGGCATCGTTGATCGATCCATTCATCGACCCCGATGTATCGAGCACGATATAAATCAACGGATTGACTTGTTCATCCGAATCGATCGTTTGTGCATCTGCCAAACGAATATCACTGCACAAGGCTGTGGCTGCCACAACTATTGCAAAAACTTCATACTTTATTTTCATCATACCCACCCGCGACGGAAATCCAGTAATGGCGCGAGTATTTCGAGCCATTCACATACCCGTCTGTGAGTATAATCAGTCCAATTCAGGATAAAAAATGTTATAATTGTATAGAAATTGTTATATTTGTATATTTATAGTTACATAAAGCCGTGAACAGCACTGGCTGCGGCTCAATAACGACGCACGATTTCAGGGTTACGCGCACACCCCAGGATGTAAACCTGCGCGCCTTAAGCGTGCCGGCGGTATGCGCCACTTTCGTGGCGCACCTGCTGAAATTACGCCTTATTCATAAACGCTTGCCCACGATATCGGTTTCACCCCCGGGCGAATGGCATCGAGGTTGAGTGCGAAATTGGCGATATCGGTGGTTGCATCGTTGAGCTCGTTGTGTTTGTCGCCGGCATTCAGGTTGGCCGCATCCACGCTTGTCTGAGCGATGAGTCTGGGGGCTGCGATTTCGGTATGCGATGTACCGATACACATCTGCTGCGAGCTCACTTCAAGGCCATAGATTCTGGTGCCCTGGTTGAGCGTGATGTAGCCATTGGCATCCAGGCTTGACGCAATGTCGTCGTTGTTCGTGTTGTTCTGAACCGCACTGGAATCGATATGACCGTGTTTTTTGGCCGATTTAATCCGGAAGATTGCCGCATTGCCAACCTTGCAGAGCTTATCGTAATCGCCCGAAGACTCGGTGTTGGAAATATAGGTGGGGAAGTAGGTATCGTAATCGTAGGTAACCGCACTGCCGCTCATTTTCTGTGCAGCGGGGAACGGATCCTTTTCTTCGGAACTTTCGGAATCGCGGGGCGGTCTTGCAACGACATCGAATGACATCGCAGAACTGTTGCAACTGCCAATGGATACATTGTTCGTACCTTCGCTGAGCGTATCGGGCTTGTTGAAGACGTAGAGCTGTGCGGGTTCGGTGAGACCGGTCGCAGGATTGAGCTGATAGCCGCCCGCCCCCTGATAGACATCGAAGAATCTGGCGACGTAGTTATGCTCACCCGAGGTCGTGGTCAAATCGGAATTATCGCCTGTACCAAAGACGATCTGGATGGTGGGATGCACCCCGGCCGTATAGAGAGACACCGCGGGTTTGTAGGTGATTGCGGAATAGACGTCGGGAATATGCTCGCAATCTGCGCCAAATGCCGGCTTGAGATATTTGATTTCGGTCGTTGTATCAGTTTCGAAAGCGACATGGTCTGGCATACCGTTTTTGGCCCATTTGTCGGGTTCGAAATTGCTCACATCCAGCGCATAGAAATTGCCTTTTCGGTCACCGAAATACAGCCGCTGTGCGATGGAATTGAAGTTGCTGGGATAGACAGCAGGAGAACTGGTGATATCATATTTTGTGTAGATAGCAGCAACGAGCAAATCCTTGGTACCGGGATCGGGGAACAAGCGAACGATATAGAGCACGCCTGCGCCATCTTTCACTACTTTGCGCGATCCACCGGGGAGAATGGCAACGGTTTCAACTTTGGATACCGCACTGTCACCTTCGCCGGATTTGATGAGCATGCGCGTGATGAGCGGTTTGGCAGAGGTATAGCCCATATCGGCGAACGGGAATCCATTTCTGTCACTGGGATCGAGATTTTTGATGTTGTTGATGAGCGAACTTTCGTCGCTGTAAACCTCGCTGTCGAAGATCGACATATCGGGATAAACCGAAGGCACTGCAGCGGCCTGCCACTGATTGTCGATTTCCCACAGGATGGATGGATTGAGGGGATCGGTGATATCGAGTGCATAATAACCGCGCGCACCATTGCCAAATGCGCCGACGGCGACTGTGCGCCATTCATCATCCGGATTGGGCACATCGACAACGGTTGGCGAAGCGTTCAAAAACGTCTGCTGTCCAAAATTGGGCAGCGTTCCCAAATGCGGCATCGTTGCTTTGGGCACAAACGCCCACAATTCATCGCCTTCCGACAGACGAAGCGGCTGTGTTGCGCCACGAACTGCCGCACTGACGTTATAACCATCTGCATTTGGCTGATTCTGGCCAAGAATAAAGGCATGAAGCATACCATCATTGGCCGCAACCATGAGCAGATTGTCGCGATTCCAGTATTGCTGGCTGAAACGTAAGTAACTCGCGGATCTGACCGTGCGCGTCGGTGGTTCGACGGGAACCGGTGTTGCATATTCAATCGTGCCCAAAGGCATCGTCGCCATAAATGACTTGAGATCGCCGCCGATCACGGTACCCGGCATACACTTGCCGGCATGACAGACCAGACCATCGCCACATCCTCTCTTTTCGGCAACATCATCGTGTGCCGCCTCACTGAAGTGATACTCACAGGCACCCTCATCCGTGTAGCGTGTACGCATCTTGCCGGCAATGCAGATTTCGGTGTCGGTAAAGACCGACGAGTTGCAGGTCACCGCATGATTATACTCATCGCCGGTCACACAGCGGCCCAAATCGCAATAACCTTCTCTGCCCTCTTTGACGCAGTCCAGATCCGAACCACATTCATACGGGCTGAGGATATAATTTGCAGAACTCTTGCTATACATTTCGCGGATATGGATATTCGCAACCTTTCCTTTGTTGGCGATAAAATTCGCGTCCTGGTTCAGTCCCGTGGCATTCTTCACAAACCCAAAGCCTTTGGGCACACCGTTATCGCTCACTCCGGGGTTAAGCGCGGGGTTAATCGAGACGACAGCCGGATTGATCTTGTATCGATCTTCGGAATAGTCACCGGCAAAGATATAGCGATTAGACAAGCAGTAATTCTCGTTGTCTTTGATATTTGCAATACCTTCTCCACGTGTGGCACAGGGCGTCCCGATGCCCGACTTGTTCATGATATCCTTGTGGATCTGAGCGCGTTCCTGAGCACTGGTCAGCGTCGAATCTTCATTCAGATTCATGCAGTCTTTGTTCAGGCGGCACGACAGGATCGTCGACAGATCCAGATGCTGTTCTCCGGATTCAAATTTGCCCGTCGAGTTGTTACAAATCGTCGATTCGCGCTGCAAAATGGTGCGGCGCACCACACCCGGTGTGACTTCATAACCGGAATAGACGTTGTAATAACCGTTTTGATATTTGTTATCGTGGATATTCTGAACATATCCGAGTGCAGCACTTGTGGCAACAGCGGTTTTCGAAACCGTCCCCTGCAATGTATCGGACAGGGCTTCGGCCATAGCCTTACGCAAAGCCGTACCATTTGAAGCGCTGTAGAAACAATGGCGTTCGTTGGCAGGTCTGCGCTCTTCGGGGGCTTTCGAATACTCCACCATTTCCTTGTATGCATCCTCATCGGTGGGAAGAATGAGTTCATGCGTGACGGGATGGCGACAAGTGCCGCCTTTCCATGCCGTCATATTGAGTTTGTATGCCGCCGTAGTTTCGTCGAGCGGATCCTGCGTATCGATATTCTCGTCCTCGCTGTCGCCGAAAGCGTATGCAATGACGTATGTCTTGACGGGATCTGCCTTTGATTTGCTGTAAAGCCATTCGGCATCGTACCAGATATGGCTGTGATGCCCGATATCCAACCCACCGTCATCTGTCGCAATGCCGGAACCATTCGGCGAACCGTCGGTGATCAGAATTACGGCTTTATCGCGGCAGGCATAAGCCTCGTCGATGATTCGGGTGTTGGGTTTTCCAATCATCTTGCGGGCAACCAGCCCCTTATCGACCGTACTGTAGTTGGACGAATCCAGTCCGAGCAGATAGTACATATCGGCGAGTGACTCACCGATCGGGGTTGCGGAATGGGCCTGATAGGTGCGCAGAGCGTCGATCAGTCTGGCATTGCTCGTGCTGATATCATCCTTGTTGTTTGCGGGGGTCGGATAATACAGCGGCGCATGGGCATCTATCGAGCTGTCCCAGATACCGATATCGAGCGTACAGTCGGATGGATGCTTGTAGACACGGAAAGGCGAGTCGATATCGTTTCGACCATAGGTCACATCGGACAATCCGGAAGCCTGCATCGTGCTGGCATCGGAAAAACCGTAGATATTGTCCGGGTCGCCGGCACCCACAGATTCGTTGTCCAGACTTGAGGATATATCTTTTCCACCGAAACTGCCGATTGTATTGTCATTCATCGAAAAGCGCGGATTGCCGCTGCTGTCCAGACCGTGATAGGTCACGATTGCCAGCGGAATATCCTTGCTGCTTAATGAAGTCTGCCCGCACTTGCCTGCATAATCAGACGCACTGAGATCCGCTTTGTAATCGAAAGTATACAACATGGGGCAGCCACTCGTACTATCAGGGAACGCGATCTCAGCACGGAATCCCTTTGTGGTGCAATCCACACAGGTACCGCCTTCCTGTCCGCAGGTTTCGCCATTACGACTATACTGACCATAGGGATTGACGAAGAAATAGATTTGATCGCCATCCTGAAGTCCGGACACATCATTCCACGTGATATTCTCGACGCCAAGCGTATTTGCATATCCCGGAAGCGTCACAGGAGGTTTTGGAAAACGACCGATTGACGGCTGTATAATATCGACATCCAGCTCACCACCTGTAGATGATGTCGTCGTTTTGGTACATGTAAACGGATCAAAATATGTGCATGTAATGACATAGCCTTCATGACCAGTATATACATATCCGGTAATGTCATCGTTACGGATTTCGGTCACATCATAATTATTTGTACAAAGGTAAGCGCTGATGCCAGTGTAATCCTCAGTTGTATTTACCGTACCATTGCACGAATAATAATAACCTTTATTACACCAATCTATACTTTCCAGTGGTTCACCATTTCTATACACGACAGCATGGAAGTCCAAATCGCTGTCGCATGAAGCATCATTATCATCATTCCAAATCATGGTGGAACGCAGGATACCGTCGACGCGACCGCCGGCGAGTGCAGCGGCCTGCTGAATCACGGAGGCGTCCTTATCGGCGCTGGAACCGGCGCTTCCGACGGCCATACCGGCGGCACCAAATTTCACGACAGACTGATAAGCCTGAATGATGCCATCTTCGCGGTATTCAGCGGCGAGCGCATTGCGGTAGCTGTCGGCAGACACGGAGACATCTTTGGTCGCGCCGGCAGGTTTGGCAATTTGTGCATTTCCGGGAATTGTCTTGAGTTCGTAGGTGTAACCACAGCTTGAGGACGAGCATCTCCACACGGGGAACGGCAGTTTGAATTCGTTGATAGTCGCGCAATTGCGGCATTCATCATCCGATTCGTCGCATGAAAGCGGATCGGGGCACGTCGAACGCACGAGCGGCGCGTTTGCTGCGAGGTTCATTCCACCGGCGAGTTCGCCGACGGCCTTGGTCAGACGGGTCTGGTTGGAGGATTCGTCCACCAGATCGTTCATCGAACCGGATGTGTCGAGCAAAATATAAATCAGCGGCGCGAGCTGCTCATCGGCACTCTGCGCACATGCTTCACTGCTATAGCCGCCTGCAACCACAGAAAGAATGCTGCAGACGACAATGATTTGGTCTTTTTTCATAATATAATCTTTGGGCTTGAACCGGTAAGTTGGCATACCACCTGACTCGGATCTGGATAAAGCTCACGTAGCCTAGTCGAAACCACTGTATAAATCAAGTTATAATTTCTCCGCACACTGTGTCCGTGCTGCCATAGTTTGCAGTGAATCGCGGATTGCCAAAGGGAGCCGCCAGGCTCCCTTATTTTTGCTCTATGTACGGCAACTGCGTTGATTTTAGCAGTTCTGGGCAATTAGTCCATCTGTCCGGGCGTGCCGATGGCACACCCGGTTATGCATACATGATGTAACGCCTTACAGGCGTGTCTGATTGTTGCAATGCATTGATTTTCCAGAACATTGGCATGTTTTCAATACTTTGGCCGTACAGAGCTTATTTTTCGCGCCGTATCGCAGATAGGCGCGAACGCCGGCCGCATTGCGCAGCAAAAGGTCCGGCGAGCACACAACAAATACTTGACGATCGGTGCGATGTTCTTTAGAATATTTGCGATTTTTTGCGTCTTAATGCGGCGCACCAGATGACATCTACACGAGGCCAATATGTTTGAAACAATATCCAAAGGATTTCGCGATTTGTCGAATCGCATGCGCGGCATCCGGGAACTGAACGAATCCAATATCGACGAAGCGCTGCGTGCCATTCGTGCCAGCCTGCTCGAAGCCGACGTCAATTATCACGTCGTGAAACGTTTTCTAAACAGCGTGAAGGAACGCGCGATTGGCGAAGAAGTACGCGTTTCGGTGAAAGATGCCGAGGGCAAGGTTCACAAAGTCACGCCGGGCCAGCATTTCATCAAGATTTGCCAGGAAGAGCTCGAAGCGCTGATGGGCCCCGTCGACGAAGAACCGATTAAGATGGGCAAAACGCCGACCAAAATCATGCTCGTCGGCCTGCAGGGCTCGGGTAAAACGACGACGGCCGCCAAGCTCGCCTACTGGCTCAAAGACCAGTACAAGGCCAAACCGCTGATGGTTGCAGGCGATGTGTATCGTCCGGCAGCGGCGCGCCAGCTGCAGGTGCTGGGCGATTCGATGGGCGTGCCCGTCTATACCCGCCCCGACGCCGATCCCGTCGATATCTGCACCGAAGGCATTGAATTTGCCCGCAAAAACGGCTGCGATTTCGTCATTTTCGATACCGCCGGTCGTCTGGCCGTCGACGACGTTTTGATGAGCGAGCTTTCAGAAATCGCTGATGAAACCAAGCCCGAAAACATTCTGCTCGTCTGCGATGCGATGATTGGCCGCGATGCCGTCAACACTGCCGTTCAATTCAACGAGCGCCTCAATCTGGACGGCTTCATCATGACAAAACTCGACGGCGATGCGCGCGGCGGCGCCGCCCTGTCCATTAAAGAAGTCACCGGCAAGCCCATCCGCTTCATCGGCGAAGGCGAACAGGTCGAGAAACTCAAGATATTCCGCCCCGAAGGCCTCGCCAGCCGCATCCTCGGCTTCGGCGATATCGTCGATATCATGACCGACTTCGAACGCGTGGTCGATGAGGAAAAAGCCCAGAAAGACGCCCTCGAAATGCTGTCGGGCAAGTTCGATTTCCACCATTTCCTCGAGCAGCTCAACATGATTCAAAGCATGGGATCACTGCGCAGCATCATGGAACGCATGCCGTTTTTCTCGGGCCTGAGCGATAAAATCAACGTCGATGACAGCGAAATCACCAAGATTAAAGCGATGATCCAGTCGATGACCGAAAAAGAGCGCCGCGATCCCGACCTGATGTTCGCGCGTTCGCGTCAGGTGCGCGTCGCCAAGGGTTCCGGCCGTTCGCTCAAAGAAGTCGGCGAACTGATGCAGCGCTTTACCGTAATGCGCAAGATGATGGGAAATCTGGGCACGAACACGAGCTGGCTGTCGAAGATTCCCGGTCTTGGACAGCTCAACAACATGCGCCAGCTGGCCAAGATGGACTTCAGCGAGCTGTTTGGATCGATGGTCGATTCGGCGATGCCGCAGCAGATGGATCCGCAGGCGATGTTCAACAACCTGCCGCGCGGCTACACACCGCCTGGATTCCAGGGCAACATGCCTGCCCGCCAGCCCCTCACCAAAGAGCAAAAACAAAAACGC
>CAMKRB010000071.1 GCA_946415045.1 uncultured Myxococcales bacterium | reverse complement strand
CATGGCGTTGTACCGTCGCTCCGCCGACGTCGTGTCGGCGGGAGGGATCTGAGCCCATCAGGACGGCCTGCGGCCGTATGTTCTTTATGTGCAGGAAATCTATACTTATCCTGCACATAGGCAGTTACGGCCGCAGGCCGTCCCCCAAAATACAGGAAATCTATAATCTGTGCGCGCATCAGTCGGCCAGAGCTGTCTGCAGCCGATGCATTGCGTCGATCACATTGGCGCGGGGACAGGCGACATTCATGCGCAGGAAATAACGGCCATCGCCGCCATAATCCGTGCCCTTGCTCAAAAACAGCCCCGTTTTTTCGCGGATTGTGCGCCACAGTTCTGCGGAATTATCGGTAAATGCGCGGCAATCCAGCCACAATAAATAAGTCGCTTCCCCATCGACCAGACGCAGCTTTGGCAGATAAGTTTGTATAAATTCAGCGACATACTGCTTATTTTCAAAGATATATTGCCGCAATTCATCCAGCCATGGACCGCCATGCCGAAATGCCGCGACGGTTGCAGGCACCGAAAACGCATTGGGTTCGGCGACTTCATCGGTATTCAGAGCGCGCCAGATTCTGTGACGAAGCGCCGGGTTTGGCACCATCACAGCCGCCGACTGGATGCCGGCAAGATTAAACGCTTTGGTCGGCGCAATTGCTGTAATGCTGTGATTGCTACAGATTTCCGAAACCGAGGCATACGGCACATAGGATTTGCCGGGATCGGTCAGATCACAATGGATCTCATCGGAAAAAACGGTGACATGATGCTTTTCGCACAACTCACCCACGCACTGCAGCGTTTCGCGATCCCATATTCTTCCGACCGGATTGTGCGGATTGCACAGAATGAGCAATGTTGCCTGCGGATCAGATACTTTCTTTTCGAAATCGTCGAAATCGATATCATACCGGCCATTTTCGTATTTGAGCGGGCTTTCGAGCACCACACGGCCATTGTTCAGAATTGAGTTAAAAAAGATATTATACACCGGCGTCATGATGATCACTTTTTCGGCCGGTGTCGTGAACTTGCGCACAGCCGAAGATATTGCCGGGACGACGCCGGTGCAAAAGATCAGGCTCTCTTTTTCAAATTCAATATCATGACGCGACTTCCACCAGTTTTGATAAGCTTCGTACCATTCGTCAGGCAGCGTCTGATAACCGAATACATGCTCCGATACTTTCTTTTCGAGCGCCGCAATGATTTCAGGTGCGGCTTCAAAATCCATATCGGCCACCCACATCGGAAGCTCATTTTCGCCGATATCCCATTTGTATGAATTTGTATTTCTGCGGTTGATCTGTTTGTCAAAATTATATGTCATGACGGCAAAGCCTCTGTTTGTATTATCTGTGTTTTGGATATATCGATATTCGGATCATCATGGATGAGTTCCTTAATACGTTTACATACTATCTTTCCGGATGTTGGATTCTTTACGCTGTCGATATCACTGTCGATTACAGCATCAACAGTAGAATACTCAAAAGCCAGCGTTGTATTGATGAGTTTGCAGTTTTTTAATACGACATTATCCATGTAACAAAATCCCTGCAAACTCTCGACGAGACAATTGACGAGCGTCACATCTTTCGAATTCCATCCGATATACTCACCGGAAATATATGAATCATATATGGTCACATTTTCGCAATTCCAGAATGCGTCTTTGCACAAGAGCTTGGCGTTGTGAATTTCAACATTTTTGCATCCGTCAAAACTGTAGTTACCGACCAGGTTGAAATTCCGGATGTTTAGGTTGGTGCAGTTCATGCCGAAATAGTCGCCGCGAGCGGTGACATCGTCCATTTCGATATTCGAACAATGCCAAAGCGTTTCGAGTGCCTGTGTAAAATTTACATGATTGATCCGGGCACCATTCACACGGCGCAATCCTTTGGGCGCTTCATAGATGCAGTCTGTGAGCGAAATATTATCGGTATACCAGATACCAGCACGCGCCATATTAAAGAATGCGCACCGCTGAACATCGATATTTTTGCAATACCACAGAGGATATTTCCACTGAAATGATGTATGCAGCAAATCAATATCGCGGCTTTCCTTCAGCGGCGACTCCCCTTCCGAAAACATCGAATCGCGGATATCGAGATTTCGGCTCATAAACAGCGAGCGTTCACCCGAAAAGACCTGTCCCTGAATACATTTTTTATCCATCATTCATCCCCTGTAAAGTCAAACCGGCAAACGTCAGCGCTGCATCCGGGAGCCGAATCCCGGTGCGCCGGCCACACGCAGTTTAAGCACCCACAAAACGCGGTCAAATCACGGCGTGTTAAAAAACTGATCAAAGACGCGGATGGTAAAGTCCAAATCTGCAACCGAACCTGTTTCGCGCACACTGTGCATCGCCAGAATGGCGCATCCCATATCGACGCCGTTCACGGGCAAACTCGATGTAAGGATATTTCCGAGTGTGCTGCCGCCGGCGATATCGCTGTGATTGACGAATTGCTGACATGGGACGCCAGCAAGCCTGCAGAGGTTCGCAAAGACCGCAGCCGATGATGCATCGCTCGCGTATTTCTGGGCCGCATTGTACTTGATAACCGGTCCGCCCCCAAGCACCGGATGGCATGAAGGATCATACTTTTCGCCATAGTTTGGATGCCAGGCATGCGCATTATCCGCACTCACCATAAACGCATGTTCGGCCGACCTCAGATAATCATCCATCGATCCGCCCTGAGCCATGACAACGCGCAAAATGGTATTGGCCAAAAACGGGCTGGCTGCGCCCTGTTTGGTATGCGATCCGGTTTCTTCGTTATCAAAAACGGCCAGAATTCGGGTCGTTTTTGGCGTGATATCGGCCTGATCCGTTATAGCCTTTAACCCCGCATAGACCATCTCGAGATCATCCAGTCTGCCAGCTGAAATGCACTCATCATTAAGTCCAAAGGTGCATGGCTGGGTTGTATCGTAAAGGCACAGATCGAAATCGAGGATATCCGTCCGT
The DNA here is from genome assembly GCA_946415045.1 of uncultured Myxococcales bacterium. GTDB lineage: Bacteria > Myxococcota_A > Bradymonadia > UBA4248 > UBA4248 > UBA4248. The sequence goes on along the minus strand of CAMKRB010000071.1, from coordinate 9,035 downwards.
TCCACACCAAGCGTTTCAGCAATCAGGCAGGGAAGCAGGTGATCCTTTTGCAGTTCGTCAGCGATAATGCCGCAAACTGGCTGCATTTCCTTCTGAACGCTCAGCTTCACGCCATCGTTGACCTGCCGGTTAAAGTGAATGCACAGATTCGGTATCGTCATGATTGGGCGGCGGATATGCAGCAGTCGTGTCACCGGATGCATGCTGTCTGCGCCCTTTAGAATGACACGTCCGGCGATGCTGAGGGGCCGATCAAACCAGGTGCTGAGGATGACGCCGCCATACGCTTCGACGCCCAATTTCACCATTCTGCCGTCAGCAACCGACACTGCCTTTGGCTTGATGCGAAATGTCGGGGAATCACAGTGGGCACAAATCAAGTGAAATCCGGCATCCCCAATCGGGCTGGAACCGATGTGAAAGGCGTAGATAGACGAATCATTTTTGGTCACATAGAATTTGTCCCCGGCAGCGCATGCAGGCCACGGACTGCCGGGATCAATTTTGCGAAATCCGGCATTTTCCAGCCGTGAAGCGACCGTGCTGCAAGCAAGGAAATTGACGGGAGAAGCATTCAGAAACTCAAAGAAATCGTGAATCATTGGGATATCCTGTGAATCCAGTTCAAGAATCGGGCGCGCCCTTCATGGGCGAGACAACCGTAGCCAACGAGCGAAGAAACTGCGCAATCATATCGGCAGATCAAGCAGGCGAACGGCGTATGGCGCCAGCCATAGCCGCAGCCGGTTCGGCGTATGGCGCCAGCCATAGCCGAACCCCGAGCCGTATGCGCCGCAGGCGCACAGGCGAGGCTGCAACGCATTATACACACAGATTATTAGTTTGAAATCATTTATCCAGGCATGCAAATAACAATTCACAAAGTGATACATTTATGATATGTAGGCCGATCTATATGCATTGTGCATATAAATATAATAAAGGCAAATGAATTATGACAGTGAAATTTTACAAGCAGGATCATCAGGTACCCCTCGAAATGCACAAGGTGCGCATCGTGCAGAAGCTCTATCTGCCACCTATTGAGGAGCGCGTAAGAAAGATTAACGAGGCAGGAAACAATACATTTTTGTTACAAAACCGCGATGTATTTATGGATATGCTGACGGATTCGGGCGTGAATGCGATGTCGGATTTGCAGCAGGCCGCGATGCTGCGCGCGGATGATGCGTACGCAGGCAGCGAAACATGCAATCGTCTCAAGGCGGCGCTGCTCGATGTTTTTGGCACGCCATTCTTTTTGCCGGCACACCAGGGGCGCGCTTGCGAGAATATTCTTTCCGAGGCGTATGTGAAACCCGGCATGATTTGCCCGATGAATTTCCACTTTACAACGGCAAAAGCACATATTACGCGCTGCGGCGGTGAAGTCATTGAACTCGTGCGCAAAGAAGGCCTGGAACCCGTGAATAACGAGCCATTCAAGGGCAATTTTGATATTCCACGCCTGAAAGCGCTCATCGATGAACGCAAAAAAGATATCGCATTTTTGAGAATAGAAACGGGCACCAACCTGATTGGCGGACAGCCCATTTCGATGGAGAATATGCTCGAAGTCCTGAGTATATGCCGTCGTGAAGGCATCCGGTCGGTCATCGATGCCTCGCTTTTGCAGGACAATCTATACTTTATCAAAACGCGAGAACCAGAATATAAACATGCACCGCTTCGCGATATCATGCACAAACTGGCCGAAGCATGCGATATCATCTATTTCTCGAGCCGCAAACTCGGATTCAGCCGCGGTGGCGCCATCATCACCATGCACGAAAATATCTATCGCGAGCTGATGGAATTTGTACCATTGTATGAAGGATTTCTAACTTACGGTGGTATGGAAGTGCGCTCGATGGAAGCCATGGCGCAGGGTTTGTATGAAACCCTCGATATGGAAGTCATTTCGCAGGGCCCCATTTTTATCGAAGCGCTTGTACGCGAGCTGGTCGATTACGGCGTGCCAATGATCGAACCGGCCGGCGGTCTGGGTGCACATATCAATGCATCGGCATTTCTGGACGGCCGCATTCCGTCGAACCAGTATCCGGCAGGTGCGCTTGCATCCGCTTTGTACATCGCCGGCGGCATCCGTGGTATGGAACGCGGGTCGATTTCGGAACAGCGAGAGCCGGATGGCACCGAGCGATACGCCGAACTGGAACTGCTGCGTCTGGCGGTGCCGCGACGCGTTTTCACGCTGTCACAAATCAAATACTGCGCCGACCGCGTCAAGTGGCTCTTCGACAATCGCGAACTCATCGGCGGTCTGAAATGGATCGAAGAACCCAGCGTGCTGCGCTTCTTCTTCGGACGCCTCGCTCCAACCAGTGATTGGCAGGACAAACTCGCCCGCAAATTCCGCGAAGATTTCGGCGACAGCCTGTAGTTTTATAGTTTTATAGTTTTATAGATATTCTGCCGACCTCAAGTCGGCAGAATTATTATACATTTCTCATTTTTTATGTTTAACCAGTGTGGATTAGCGTTACCCCGATACGTGTGAGATACTGGCAAAGAGCGCCGAGCATCGAGCGTCGAGTTGGCCAATGAACACTCGTGGCTCATTGCTCATCGCTCATCGCTCGTTGCCGCAAAACAGAAAACCTTACTTCTTCATATCCACGATCGTTAAACAAAGCCTTATATACAGCTATATCAGTGGTTAATACACCACAGACTCAGACAGCCATTAAATACCGATGTAAACACGCTCGAATTCTCACGAATTTTATGGTAATAAAGCACGTTGTATACATCGTTTACAAATTTCTCAAGCGGTTCCATGGATGCATCGGGATAATCCACCATCACCGATGTATTCAGCAAACGTTCAACACGCAGAATCTGAAGCAGAAATGTAATCAGTATAGAAATAAAGTATACAATCAGCTTAATTGCAACGACGACTGAGCACAATCCAATCATCGTCACCGAACGTATAATGATTCCCCCCGGCAGAAATACGAGCGGAAGTGTGAATTTTCCGGTGTTGTCCCGATATCGTGCAATCAGTTCCGTTCCGGCGATGAGATACTGCAATATCAATACAGTCACGCCAGCGGTGACGACCGAAACATGCGACGCAAGCATCGTTTCATTTTTCAGCACTTCGGCATTAATCGCATCCGCCAGCAGGATACACGAGATCACCATCAATACTTCGAATACAATAGCGGCCAGCGTGATTCGTTTATCACAAGCCCATTCATATCGCGTCATAGCTTTGCTCCGCATCAATACCACGGTCCGTTTCCGGTGTATACAAACGGATGGTGTTCGCTGTGTTCGGCGTGTTCCGGATAATCGGTGCGATAATGGCCGCCGCGGCTTTCCTTGCGTTCAAGCGCCGCCTGCGTGATGATGCGGGCCGCATCGATCATATTGTGCATCATCAGCGAAACCGGCTTTTTGTGCATGATTTCGTCGAGCACACCCAATGCATGATTCATGCTGGATTCGCTGCGCACCAGGCCGACGTCATCCCACATGGTCTGACGCAGCCGCATCGCATCGGCTTCTTCTTCGGCAGTTACATAAGTCGGACGCGGGACAAAGTCGTCGTTTTCGGGCACCAGCACCCCCGACCAATCGGTCGAAGCCAGGATATCGCGGCTCACGCGCGCCCCGAATACCAGACCTTCGAGCAGCGAATTGCTCGCCAAACGATTCGCGCCGTGGACACCGGTTGCTGAAACTTCGCCGCATGCCCACAAACCGGCGACCGTGGTGCGTCCATTTTTATCGACGCTCACGCCGCCCATGTGATAGTGCGCAGCCGGCGAAATCGGCAGCAAATCCTTGCGCGGATCGATGCCGGCCTGCTGGCAGAATCCGAACACGGTCGGGAATTTCTGCGGGAACTCCTCGCCAATACAACGCGCATCGAGAAAGACTTTGAGGCCTTTTTGCTGCTGGGCCCAAATACCGCGCGCCACGACATCGCGGGGTGCCAGTTCGGCATCTTTGTGAATCTCGGTCATAAAGCGGCGGCCGTCGGCCAGCAGAACCGCGCCTTCGCCGCGCAGAGCCTCGGTGAGCAGCGGCAAAGGATCGAGCGCCGTATTCAGCGCCGTCGGATGGAACTGCACGAACTCGACATCCGACATCACTGCGCCAGCGCGAGCCGCAATTGCCAGTCCATCGCCGACCGACTCGACCGGATTCGTCGTGAACCGATAGATGCGGCCGATTCCGCCGCAGGCGAGCACCACTGCAGGCGCATCCACTGCAATGATTTCCTGGGTATTGTTGATGATGCCGTACACGCCCGAAATCTGGTCGTGCGTCCGCAGCAAATCGACGACATAACAATTCTCAATGATGCTGATATTCGGCGATCGCTTGACGGCAGCGACCAGCGCACGTTCGACTTCAGCGCCTGTACTGTCGCCATTGGCGTGCAAAATGCGGCGTCTGGAATGCGCGGCTTCGCGTCCGAAATCGAGTTCCCCGCTCGAAGTCCGGTCAAACTGCGCGCCGACCTCGATCAGCTTGCGAATCTGCGACGGCCCCTCGGTCGTGAGCAAATCGACGACCGACTTCACCGACAGCCCATCGCCCGCGACCAGCGTATCGGCCGTATGCAGCTCGGGCGTATCGTCTTTACCCATCGCGCATGCAATGCCGCCCTGCGCAATCGGCGTCGATCCTCCGCGCCCAAACTCCGATTTCGTCAGCACGACGACGCGCTTGTCGCCCAACCCCAGCGCAGCCGACAATCCCGCCACGCCGCCACCGATAATCGCCACATCCGCTTTAATCTTTTGCATGTTTTATTCTCCAAAATCGGCGATAGCCGCCGAAAAACGCCTCTATTTCTCTTTGTGCGTTTTATGAATGCTTCATCGGTCACGGCCTGTCGGCTTGCGCCGATACGGCTTCGCACCGTGCTGTTTGCTGCGCAAACACGCACGGCTGGCCGTCCTATTTCGGCTGCGCCTCAATACGTCCGGCCACTTCGACAACCTGATCCACATTCTCTGCGCCAAATTCGCTCAGCATACCGCGCAAAACATTCAGTTCCAGCGGTTTGAGCAATGTCAGGCACATTGCATTGCTGCTGTATTTACCCATCGAAACGAGCTTGTGTTCTGCATCCTTCATCTGTTCGGCGCAGGCCGCAAGCCAGTTCTCGTGATCGATCCCATCATGCGCCATGCCGCGGCCGATTTCGGTGCACGCATAGCCCTTTGTATAATAAAGCGCCTGTATTTGCGCGATAAATTCGTCAAACCCCGCATCGTCTGGAATCGTTACGACATACTGATGCTGCCAGGATTCGTGGGAATTGTTCTTGAAATGCGCCAGAAATTCACTCGATTTGGCCGCACTGCAGCCGTTGATCCAGGCGTCCGTAAACGTGATTGCCATATCATCATGCGCTTCGACCAGATCGACCATGCGTTCGAGCGCTCCTTCGCAAAACGCGATATCGCTCTGGCAGATATACCGCATGATGCACATCGCCTCGTTCAGCACTTTGGCCACTGCATCTGCGTCTTCGCGCTGTCTCACGCAATCCAGCTTTAAAAACGGCGATACGTAGCCATCCAGATGCGAAAACGACAAAAACAGCTGCACCGTTTGCGCAATTGCCGAGGGCTTCGGGGGCTCTGCCACTGCGGCAGTTTCCGGAGCTGCTGGTCTGGGGCTGCGATGAACAACTGTGGGCTTCTTTTCGCCTGCGCGATGCTTTTTGTTCTCCGTTCGAAATAACGGCAACAGCGCATGCGAAACTTTGTCGAGCGCTGCATCAGCCAATGAAGAAGCAAGCAGTTTGAAGGGGTTTGGTCTTTTCATATAACCCAAGTATTTGTCGATATTGATGGCTTATGGCTTATGGCAGGAATTGAATTCCCCTGGGATCAATGCTACAAGCCATAGGCTATAAGCTGGCAAACTGAGTAATTATGGCAGAAATCCATAGAAATAATGGAGTTATACAGCCGAATCCAATCTGTACGTAACCAACTACGGACGGCAGAGATTGCATCCGTCGTGCACGCGTCCATCGCTGAGTTCATCCTGCGTAGCTTTGCGAATGGCCAAAACTTCGACGTCGAAATGCAGCGTTTGTCCGGCCAGAGGATGGTTGCCATCGACATAGACATTGTCGTCGTCGATCGACACGATCCAAAGCGGAAACGGCTTACCATCTTCGGATTTTGCCGTCATACCCGCGCCAACCTTAAAGACCGTCCCTTCTGGGAATATCGATTTGGGGACGGCCTGCGGTTCGCCTTCACGTTCTCCATACCCTTCTTCGGGCGGCACATCCAGATGAATGCGTTCGCCGATCCCCAATCCATCCAGACCTTTTTCCAGTCCCTTCAAAATCTGTCCATGACCGTGCAAATACCGCATTGGATTATCGCGTGTCGCCAAATCCAGTACTTCACCGGCATCATTGCTGAGCACAAAAATCACAGACGGCACCGTATCTTTTACAACTTTATCTGCCCGAAGCGACTCGGGCGTTTCTACTGATTCCATATAATATGCCTTTACAAACAAATCCTGCGAAAGCGCTATAAAGCCAACCGCAGGTTAGAAATAGGATCGTCCCACATCAAGTGCAAGAAAAAAGAGGGACAAAGGGAACAAATCAGCCGCTCATCCCCATTCTTTTACTTGAAATTGCCCCTGGATTTACGCAAATTAAGGAGCCATTGATGGTGCGTGAGATTTTAAAGCCCCGGAGTGAACGATGTTTAAGAAATTTTTGGCGGTTTGCATAGCGTTATCCATGATGATGACAGTCTCATGTTCAGACGATTCAGAGAAATCGGCGCCAGCACAGCAACCACAAACACCCGGCCCGCAGCCGGGACCTTCAGATCCAACAGATCCACAGCCGGGGCCCAACGATCCGCCGAATCAGGAAATAGCGGTTACTGCCGAAGATGCCATTCAATATAACGAAGATCGCGCGCTTCCCATACGATTTGTGATCAAGCTCAAGCAGAAGCTCGGGGTCGACATCGACCGGTCTTCACTGGCCAATGCAGTCAAATTCGACAAACAGGTGATCGAAAAACTGTCAGACCTGCAAAAAACATGGTTTGGCGAATCACGCTATGGATTGATAGATGCCGAAACCGTACTCAAAATCGAATCTGAGCTGTTCGGCGAAGACGGCATGCATGCGCTCATCGGCATGTATACATCTGCAGACGCCGTAATCCTCGAAGGTCTGAGCCAGACCAACGAAGTGAGCGAAGCAGTTTACACGCGCTGCAAAGAAATCATCGAATCATTCGGCGGCTATTTTGACACAACCCCTGGCTACCGCAACTTGCTGGCCATTCGTGGTGCTGTGATCGACGGAGATAAGCTCAAACGCACGAATACAGCCGATTTGTACATCAATCACATCGACGAATCCGAACCCAACCCGCAGGATACCGTCCATTTCGCATCGGGTATCGAACTCAATCCTGCCTCGGGGCTGGTGCCTTTCGACGACACCATGCTCACGATATGGAAAGAAACAGCCAACGATGTAACCAGCTATTATGTTCAGGCAGTGCCATTGAGCGTGGATCCCGGCATGCAGGGCGGCAACAGCGGTGGCTATAAATTCGATGGCACCGCACATCTGCGGGATGGGCAATATATCGGCGTGATCTGGCGGCACAGCACTTCGATGTTCCGCCACGCCCATGCCGTACTCAACGCTTGCTACGAAAGCAGCGATGCATTTGATGTACTCACCCCCGAAGTGCGTACATCCAGCGGTGACTATGAATCCATTGCATTCGGGGAGCTCGAAGACTGGGTAAACCGAACGGAACTCCCCAGATTGCGCTACAGCGCCATCAACAACATCTATGACCAAAAGTCATATAACGGCAGAACCATCACTGCATCCGGCACTTCCGAAATCATCAGGGATTTCAGGCTAAAACAGGATGCCAGCGATGGCATCATCAACCGGATGGAACTGAATACCGCCCGAAAAATTCTGGCCAACCTCTATCCGACAGATGCACAGCTCACTCATACCTATCCTGATCTGGCACTCAACGATGCGCTCGACCAGTGGTTCAAAGACTTTTTTATCTCCTACACCGACGAAGAATGCCAGCATCTTTTCGGCATGCCGGCATCCGTCATCTATAGCGATAGCGCCAAACAGCTGCGGGCTGGTCTGTTCAAAAATGCCTTTATCCGCTACCGCGATACCGATCGGGATATTGGCATCAACATCCACACAAGCCCCGATTTTGAAACGTCGTCACAGGGATGCCTGAACATCCCCATCTCACACTATCCCGCGTTTATTTCGGTACTCGCCGGCATCCAGTCGCAGTCTTCGTACCTCTACACGCTCATCGATGCTTCAAAAATCCAGGGCATCGGGGAATAGGCCCTATTTCAGCAATGCCTCGATCTGTTCGATCAAATCGTAGCGGTGAATGATATCGCGCAGGTAGTCGAGTTTTTCGGTTTCGATCACAGCCTTCGGGCCCAAATCGTAACGCTCAAACCAGTCTTCATACTGCGCATGCAGGCGCTGGATATACGACAACGGAATCGCCATTTCAGATGCACGCCCCCGATTCTTGATGCGGCGGCGAACACCGCGCACCGAACATCTCAGGTATATCACCAGATCGGGGGGCTGCAGTTCCTTGCGTATCGTGCGATAGAGCTCCATATAGGTCTCGTAATCGCGTTTATCGATCCCACGACGACGCTTCAGATTCTCCACAAAGATCTCTGCATCCTCATATATCGTGCGGTCCAGAATCACGCGTTTATTGGAGTTCTGTGCCTCCAGATGCAGCGCAAATTTACGCGACAGATAGAATATCTGCGAGTTAAACGCCCAACGATGCATGTCCTCATAAAAATCCGCAATGTATGGATTCTCATCCACAGGCTCATAAAGCGGATTCAGATTAAATTTGCGCGACAAAAAACTGACCATCGTCGATTTGCCCGCACCAATATTGCCCGCAATCGCTATAAATCTGGCTGTCATGGCTCTCCCACATGTCGTTGTATGAACGCCG
>CAMKRB010000070.1 GCA_946415045.1 uncultured Myxococcales bacterium | reverse complement strand
GATCTTTCATAAAATATACAGCATCTATATTTATACGTGTGAAAGGCTGATTCGACAGTTACTTCGGGAACCAGGGCCGATGGATGAGGCGATTGAGAATCTGGAGTTACCAAAATTCCTTAAACACTCTTTCAAAGAGCTGATAAAATCCAAAGAGGTTACGGAACTGTTTGAAAATCTAAATTTGATGCAAGAGGATGGGGCAAATAACCATCGCACCATGCCGGAGTATGGGCTGACAAAGCTGGAAAAGCAATGGATTAAGGCAATTTTGAACGATCCACGGGTTAAACTGTTCGATGTTTCCTTTACGGGTTTGGAGGATGTCGAACCGTTGTATCATCTGGAAGATTATGTTTATTTTGACAGGCCGGTAGTATCCGATCCGTGGACGGACAGCGATTTTATTGAACATTTTCGAATGGTATATCGCGCATGTAAAGAAAAACAAAGTCTGGCTTTGGTTTGGCGAGAACATGAAAATGCCGGGTGGTTAAAATATACCAATACACCGGCATGGGCCATTTGCAAGCCAGTTCATGTCGAATATGACAGCAGGCTTGATGCCATGTTTATACATGCAGAATGTGATTATCACGAAAAGAATGGGGTAAGTACAAAATTGTTACGCATTCCGATGCGCCTCATTCTTTCATGCAAACTTGCAGGTGATTCGGCGTGCACGGAAATCTGGAAACCCCGTTTCTCATTATTGCTTGGCGATGCCAAACGCATGACCGAAGTTGAGCGGGAAAGAGCCGAACTGAGAGCGTCAACGAAGCCTGCCAAACCCAAAAAGAATCGCGTTGCTTGTTTGTCAATTACAGATAAGCATCATGCACTTTCTCGGGCATTGAATTGTTTTGCTTCCTATCAAAAGCGAGATGTTGTGTGCGTTTCGGAAGAAGAAAAACGATATCGTTTGGAATTTTATTATGATTGGCGAGTGGATTCAGAATCGATCGTGAATGATATATTATCGCTGGGTGAAAATGTGTGTGTCGAGTCACCGAACGAACTGGCGTGGAAAGTCCAACTTCGGTTTAAAAAGCAAAAGGAACTACAAAATAGATTTGAGGCCGCTTCGGTTCATACCATCGTGAATCAGGACGATTGCGCAGATAGGGTAAATGTGAATTTACAAGGATTCGTTTCTTTTGAAAGAATGCGACCTTTTGTCGTGAAAGTCGTCGTGACGCAGCCAAATACGGAAGTGAGACTATGCTGTCTTCGCCATGCGATACAATGGAACCCGGAAACAGATGGCTTTGAATTTGGAGAAGATTATCATGTGCTTTATGAAGCGGATTACGATGGGGATGGGATTTACGAAGAAACATGCCTGACCGATGATTTGGTTCATGTCTATGAAAAGCCTGGTGTTTATACCATTGGTATTCGTGGGCATGTGGGGCAGGTTTTGCTGCGTGACGGCAAGCATGGGAAACTCGAATTATCGGAAATATCGAGCTATGCGCCCGATGCGGATGATTACTATTGGTCGGAGGTGTGCCAATGGGGGGATATTGCATGGCGTTCGATGGCCTATATGTTTGCGGGGGCGTGTGTGATTCGGATTCCTGCACAGGATGCACCGGATTTGTCCCGCGTCGATGATATGGAAGGGATGTTTTATAATTGTATCAAATTTAATGATGCGATATCGCATTGGAACGTTTCAAATGTGAAGAATATGGCCATGATGTTTGAAAGGGCAACAGAATTCGATCAGCCGCTGGATGCCTGGGATGTATCGAATGTTCAGAATATGGCGGGAATGTTTGCATTTGCCTCGTCATTTAATCATTCCCTTGGGGCGTGGAATGTGTCAAATGTCTGGGATATGTCGAATATGTTTAAAATGGCGGAATCGTTCAATCAGCCGCTGGATGCTTGGGATGTATCTCATGTTAAATCCATGGCGGGAATATTATGCGGTGCCATTTCTTATCGGCAAATTCTGGATAACTGGAATGTATCTGCCCTGGAATTGTCGGATAATATGTTTGCTGGGGCTGTTTCGATGACTTCGCTTCCCAAATGGAGGAATCATCATGGCGTATAATATTGAGTTCAAGTTCGAAAAGCTCAACCGATGCAGGCAGTTTTTGCGCGAATTTTGCATGCTTGGGATTTCATTTAGAATGTTGATGAAAGAAAACCAGAGCGCCTATCGCCAGTTCCGCACGTTGATGGAGCAGTTGCTTAAATCATATCTATGCAAACGTGGATACAAAAGCGAGATGAGGCAGTTTTTGACTATGGATAGCCGTGATCTGGATGAGAATCCAGTGGCTGCGTTTCTGCAATCGAAAGAGGTTATTGATTCGGAACTGGCGGCGCACTTTGGGCTGCTTTTTGCGCTGGAAGATGGAAATAATAAAACCGTGTCAGACCTAAAGCGTGCAGTTCCTGTAGATAACAAACGTCTTTGGGCTGTACTGCAAGAATATGAAAAACTCGGTATCATTGAACGTCAAAAAGTCAAAAATTGGTTTGAGTACCGCCTGGTAAAACCAGAATTTGAGCTAACCCCTTATATCGATTTATTCCGATTCTTTGCCGAGGTTGATCCACTGGGCGTCGCCGGGCATTTTATGATTGAAAGGGAGCGCGCCAAGTTCATTGAAAGGGAGCGCGTCAAGTTTAAGGTATTGCCTCCGTCACCGCTGCGATACCGGCATCGTTTTTTGTATCACGTCATGGATGCGGAGATATTGGAGTCGATATTGACATGCATTCGCAATCAGATGCCAGTGAGCGTGAAGCTCTATCATTGGGTGCGCAGTCATGATGTACAATATCAAATACCCGCGAATTATCGATTGATTGATCATAGTGGCCATGTCGTACAACCGCCACAGACAACATCCAAATGCTGGCTTGCCGCCGACGTTATCCCGGTCAAAATTTATGCGAGCGCACGTACAGGGCGTCGCTATCTGATGGGGTATTACCTCGAGTCGGGCGACTTTGCTGCGATACGAATTGATCGCATTGAGGAAGTGACACCTGTGAAATCCCAAACTGCTTCTGAAACACAAATTGCGCAATGCCACAAGCGGTTTGCGGCTGAATCTCTGCATCTGTGGGGTGTCTCGACACGGAATGCGCCACAAACCGTTCACGTCGAGATGGAGATTATGGCTCCGCATCCCAATCACCCTGTGCTGGCGAGGCTCGAATCTGAAAAGCGCTGCGGCTCAATAGAGCGCATCAGTCCGTATTCTGCGCGTTTTTCAGCTGACGTTTACGACGGCCGCGAACTATTTCCGTGGTTAAGGTCGTTTACTGGTTATATTATCCGCATATCATTTTCGGATCCATCTCTGATGGATGCCTGGTAAATTCATCTTGCGCTTCGGATTTGTCCATTATTGGGGGCTCGCCTTGGCACGTGTCACGACCCGTGCCTATATGGTGGGCGCGGCTATTTGGCCGTTGGCCAATACGCCTGCGCATGGCGCGCTTATGCCTGCGGCATACTGCGCGTCAGAGGTGTTCCATGGAACGCCTCTACATTGGGGGGTGGGCGCGGCTATTGGCCGTTGGCCAATACGCCTGTGCATGGCGCACCTATGCCTGCGGCATACGGTGCGCCTGACGCCGCTATCTGCGATACGCGGCGTTCAATTGAATATTGCGATAGACCGAAATTTTGAACTTTTGAACATTGCAACATTCATTTAATGCACAAAAGTGTATTTTGTAATATACAGCCATCGGCTGCAATGGCTCGTAACCCATCGAGGCTGCAATGCAAGACTGGATGGAATTGGCTGATGCAGGTCGTCGAAAGAGTCATACTCAATGATATTCCCTATTATGCCAATCTGAATGTATCGACTGCGCAAAAACTCAAACATTTACTAAATATCATTTCCCGCAGTGTGCCGTTTAAACCGAACTATCAATCGCTGTCGCAAATGCTCGAAATTACACGACCGCAAGTCAAAGATTATATGTATTATATGGAAAAAGCCGGACTCATTGGCCAGTTGCGCGATGTAACAGGCGGCATCCGTGCCCTCGGAAAAGTCGAAAAAATATATATCGACAACCCGTCACTGGCATTCCATTTGTCCGGCGGTCATCCTGATATTGGAAACATTCGAGAAACATTTTTCTACAACCAGATGCGCTTAAACCATCCAATATGCACATCCGCAGTCTCAGATTTTGAAATCGGCGGTATGACTATCGAAGTTGGCGGAAAAACCAAAGGCAAAAAGCAGATTGCCACAGCAACCAACGGTTATGTCGTGCGCGACGATATCGAATACGCCTGCGGGAATATCATTCCGTTGTATCAATTTGGATTTGAATATTGATAGGGCGCGGCTATTGGCCGTTGGCCAATACGCCTGCGCATGGCGCGCCTATGCCTGCGGCATACGGCGCGCAATCCTAAATTTTTTCCCAATTGCCTGTCGGTTTATCGACAGAACACATCCAGTTCCCTTTGCTGATTAGACACGATGAATCCACGCATTCTCGCCATACCGATGCATCGTTGTCACAACATGCATCCAGGCTATGTGAGTAAGCAACATCATTTGGATAACAACAATCATTGTTCATTGGGTTGCAGATTCTATCGTTTGTACATTTATGAGAACAATGGCCACAGGTTGCCGGTTGCGTTAAATCAGCCTCACATCCCAGAATACCTTCGGGGGCGTCCATATCACAATTGCCATATCGATTCTCACATCTGTCATAAACACATTTGCCAAATTCACATCGCGGATTCACGACATGTGGCAATTTTGTACAATCATTGTCAATCGTTCCGCAATGAATTTTATCATAATTCAAATCGATTTCACATCCATTATAGAAATCGCCATCGAGATCGGCAAAGCCTGCCTGACAAGAACAATCTTCGCCGATGACCTCCACATGTTTGGGAAGTTCGTCCACACAATAGGGTGTACCATCTGTCTCATTGCCAAATTTTTGTTTACAAGAATAGGTAAGATCACATTTACATCCAAACTTTTCATTAATTCTTTTACAATGCGTTCCATTTTTACATACATTACCACAAGAATCACAATTATCATCTGTATTTGGAATTCTACAACCGATAACAATGCCATGTTCATATACAGGACACATTCCTGGAGCGCAGTTCGAACAATCAGTCATATTATATACACATTTACCATTACAATATAGTTCATCAGCTTCACATGTTATTTCAGTACATATGCCATCTTTACATGTCATATTACCTTCTCGCTCAAGACAATTATTACCTTGGCACACACCACCAGGCTCAGTACAACATTTGGGGTCTGTCAAAGTATCAACACAAACCGAGCCAACAAAATCAGGATAATCACTCACCACGCTTGCTGGATAACCACTGCCACCGTGAGCACACTTACATTGTCCTATTGAACAACTTAGTTCAAATCCATTACTTATAATTTGTTCTGTACAATCCACACCACGATTCTCTTCACAATCTGTTGCACCACAGTAATGAACATCTGAACGTGCAAAAATACATTTATCATCGCATGTAATATAATTATTGTCTACACTTATCGGGCAACCACAATAGGTGGTATCTTCATTTAAAACGCACGTTGTCTTATCTACATTTTCACAAATCATTCCCATATAATCAGGCGATTGTTTTTCATTAGAATTGCATTGCCCACCCGATTTTGCGCCGCAATGGTTTGCCATCATATCTTCATCGGTCAATTTTTTACAGACTTCACCTTTATTCTCTGTACCACAGGCGGCATAACCGGATTCACAGTGACACTGCCCACCAACGCATTGACTGTTTTCACCATTACAAATGACATATTTATCACAGGTAAGATTTGCACCACAAAAATCTTTGGATGTTTCAGGATCGATACATCGTATCACATGGGTACCATCATTACCCGTGTTGCAGGCAATTCTGCCCCCCACACACAATGAACAGGTATGTTTTTCGGGGTCACAATATCCCGTTTCGGCTGTACACTGTTCGCCTGGGTTATTAGCAGTTGCACCACAAGAACGATTATCAGAAGGGCTCAGACACCGCGCATCATGTTTAAAAGTGCCGTCAGGACATGAACAACTATATTTGTTCGCATCCCCGGCGTTTTGTAAACATAATAATTCTCCTTCACATCCCAGCTTTTGTTTGTTCGATATTGCTGTTTTAAGCTCAGAACACGTAGTGATTCCGCACATTCCCGGATCACTGGGATCAATACATACGCTATTTGTATCCTGAAATAGAGATTTAAACGCGTCTTCACTCATTCCCAGGTCTATGATTTCTTGTTTTGAGCATGTATCCACACAGGTTTTAGGTACACAGTAGCCATTGATACAACGTTCTTTACTTGTATCACATGATGTATCACAGTTTCCGCAATAATTATCATCCTGTGTTAAATCAACGCATTTGGCACCACAGATAGTATAACTGCATTCCCGATTTCCGCATTTGCCAGCGATACAAACAGGTTCCTCTCCACCGCATTTGTTCTCACATTCTCCACAATTATTCGGATCCGTATCGATTGACGCGCAAACCGGATTGCCATCTTTAATACAAATCTTCTTGTGTTGCGTGACTTTCCCGCTCGAATCGGTTTCATCCTTGCACAAATTCGCCGTGAATTCACACTTGCCTTCGTTGCAGGTCCCGGTCACGCCATCATAAATCGTGCAATCGGTTGAGCAGTCGCCGCAATGCTTTGCATCACTTTGAAAATCTCCGCACCAACCCTCGCATTTATCCTGCGTGCAAGTCTCTTGATCGCTCTTCTTGCCCGAATCGTCCGAGCAGCCACAAAACAGGGTGGCTGCAATAAAAATCGGGAAAATGCGCAGAATTCGGCTCGTTTGTTTATGTAGGTGTGTGCAGGGGAGGGTAAGTGTTGTCATGTTTTTTCCTTATTTGGGGTATGGGTTTTACTAAAATGATTGAATCGAATACCTATGGAATGAAGCGGTTATGAGCCCCGAAGGGGGCAATATGCCGATTTTAGCAAAACCGCGCCAAATGCGCAAATGCAATATATAGACGCCGCCCGCGTATTGGCGTAGCCAATAGCGAGGCGGCAAGAGGGCGTAGCGAGCTGCGGGCGACCCTGTGTGGTCGCCCGCGAGCGAGTTAGCCCGAAACGCGAGCCGTAGGCACGTGTCGTGACACGTGCCAAGGCGAGCATTTATCACATTCTATTTGAATTCCCCTTGACTCGCCCGTATAAGGCGAGTGAATAAAGACACCTGTGATAATCGCTGCAATGGGGCAGCGCAATGCATGGAGGCAAACAGATGAACGACCTGGTGTTATTTGAATCAAGTGACGGTGCGGTGACGATGCAGGTGCAGACAGATCGCGAGACCGTTTGGCTAAATCGTGCACAGCTTGCGGAATTGTTTGGGCGCGACGTCAAGACAATCGGCAAGCATATTGCCAATGCGCTCAGGGAAGAGCTCGACGATTCAGCTGTCGCAAAATTTGCGACAGTTCAAATGGAGGGACAGAGAAACGTCGAGCGCATGGTTGAGTATTACAATCTGGATATGGTGATTTCGGTAGGGTACCGCGTTAAATCCAGTCGCGGCGTGGAATTCCGCCGATGGGCCAATTCGGTGCTGCGCCATTATATTCTGGAGGGATATGCGGTCAACCAGCGGCGCCTGAAAGAACTCGGCAAGGTGATACAAATCCTGCGGCGCAACGAGCATGCGCTCGATGTGCAACAGGTTTTGACGGTGATCGAGCGATATACGACTGCACTGGACATGCTGGACGACTATGATCACGGTTGTCTCAAGCGTCCCAAAGGCCAGCCGGCTACTCATATCCTGACGTATGACGAATGTCGCGAAGTAATAGATTCCATGCGGTTTTCGGAAACATCTGATTTGTTCGGAAAAGAGAAAGATGATTCATTTCGCGGCAGCATCGGCAATATCTATCAGTCGTTTGGCGGCCAGGATATCTATCCAACCATGGAAGAAAAAGCGGCGAATCTGTTATACTTTTTGACCAAGAATCATAGTTTTTTGGACGGCAACAAACGCATCGCAGCAACGCTGTTTCTACATTTTTTGAATCAAAATCATGCGCTTTTTATCGATGGTGAAAAACTCATCGAAGACCATGCACTGGCCGCATTGACCATACTCATCGCCGAATCGCGTGCTGAAGAGAAAGAAACGATGATCAGTGTGGTTTTGAATTGTATGGTGCGTGTGTGATCGGTCGCTGGCGCGGCTATCTGCGATACGCCGCGCCAATTGACATTCACGCCCGCCTGGAGTAAAAAAGTTACCAGAATGGCTTGAAATCACTGATTTCAAGCATAAGACTTTACGAATCTCAATCCCCTATGACATCTCTGCGAAAAATCATTTGTCAGTATTGGGCACACGGCTCATGACGTATCACCCCGGCGACATTCTTCAAAATCGATATCTCATCAAGGAAAAAGTCGGCAACGGCTCGATGGGTGAAGTGTATCGTGCGGAGCATATCACGCTTCACAAGGAAGTCGCCATCAAGTTGATGAACCTTCAGATCGTAGAGGATCCTTTGTCGCTTGCCCGGTTCAAGCGTGAGGCGAGTGCTGCAGCGCATCTGGATCATCCCCACATCTGTCATGTCACAGATTTTGATACCACGGAACGCGGCGATTTCTATATCGTCATGGAATTTCTCAATGGCGAGACTCTCCAGAAGCGTATCGAACGCGAAGGAAAGATAGAGATTGGCAGCATTTTCAGGATTATGAACGACCTTCTCAGTGCCCTGGAGGTTGCCCATAAGAGCGGTATCGTTCATCGGGATATCAAGCCTGGGAACATCATCCTGAAAAAACGCGATGATCGCGACGATTACGTTAAGCTCATCGATTTTGGCATAGCGCATTCGCAGACACGCGATGAGATGCACGGAACGCTGACGCAGAATGGTCGGGTTTATGGAACGCCGCAGTATCTGTCGCCCGAGCAGGTTTTGGGCGATCCGGTTGACCTTCGCTCTGATCTGTATTCCTGTGGCTGCATTCTGTTCGAAATGCTCGAAGGCCATCCGCCATTTAGTGCCCAGAATTACGTCATCCTGCTCAACCAGCATCTCGTACTTGCTCCGCCGCCACTGACGACAGACGTTGCATGTGCACAGGAACTTGACGAAGTCATTCAAAAGCTGCTTCAAAAATCTCCAGCAGACAGATATGCGTCTGCCAAAGAACTCAGGGATGCGTTGAATCAAATTGCTTACCCCGGTTCATCCCTCAATCTCAGACTGTTTGACGAAGACAGTGAACAGCTGCCGCCTGTGAATCCCCATGCTCTCAATTATGGTTCAGGCGAAACAGGGGCATCACAGCGTCATGCCAATTCTTCATTGGCAGTCAATGGCATGTCCGGAGAGAGCAAAGGCGTTAAGAATCTCAACACACAGGCCGCTTCTCCAGGGATTAGTGCGGTTTCGATTGCCCGGGTCATATTCTGGGTAATTCTGGCAGCGACTGTTTTTAACCTCATTTGGCTGCAGAAACAGTATCACAGAACGATCAGCGGTCATCAGGCATCAGGTGCTCTGTCCGGTAATCAAAACCACACTGTCACGCGCTTTAAATTATCGGAAGAACAGCTGCATGAGTTTGCAGAGGAAGAGTGTGACATCTCCTCCGATCCCATTCTTGCAGGTAATGAAAGAATCCGTCAGGCGGCCAAAGACTGCCAGATTGAGCATTATGATGAATCATTTAATATATTAAATAGTATGAAAGATGCTTATCCGAATAATATACATTTTACAACCATGATGATGTTGGATGCATATGCTCTCGGAAAACAGGAAGAAGTCATTCAGGATATCATTCATATTATAAATCTCGAACCTGCATCGGTATGCGATTCCGCCATACACGATATTATTTATGCAATGACAGAGGATGACACCGCATACGAGCATCTTCATACTCAGTTTAAACTCATCGAATCCTCGCATGCAGCCGAAGGACTGGCATGGTTGATACTTTTAACGCCTTGCAATGAACACCAGACGCGATTTAATCGACTTTTAGAGAATTACAATACGATTGGGGATGAGTTTATCCCCAAATGGTTGTCGAAAGCGGTGAGTATCTGGGGTCCCTTTAAGCCGTCCGGGAATTGTGACAACCGACAGCAGCCGATCGATAAAATAGTATTGAAAGGTCTCGAAGAAGCCTGCCGGGGTAATTCTTCAGGGAATGCGCTTTGCACCACGTGTTTCGATATCTGGCACCAGAGGACGGAACATCCCTGATAAGCCATATGAATCACCAGGGGGCCGCATGTGGAGCCGTGTCGTGACACGGCTCTGAACGCCGTATGTGCCAACGGCGCATAGGCGCAGCGGCGCGGCGTATCGCAGATAGCCGCGCCAGCGAGCCGTAGGGGCGTGGTCTTTGACCCGCCCCAAGGCGAGCTTACACCTTAGAAATCATAACGGTGAGAATGTAGCCCACAATGGCCCAGATGGCGAGCAAGACGTATGATTCGATGGCAAAAACATTGCCCATAAACATGGCCGTCAGGACGGGAAGCAAAAAGACCATGATTGAAATGACAAAGCCAACCAGGCCGGCTTTTTTCATTTTGTTATCGTTTTCGCGCTTTGCGCATTTATAACAGCAGATGGCAGTGTATGCGAAGGATATCGTTGCCGCAATTGCTGTCGCGTCGGTCAGCCATCCGGCGGCGGTGCGTCCGATAAGAGGAACTGCGAGCGAAGCAACCATGATGAGGAAAACCGCGCGTCTTGGCAAACCATCGGAGGTGAGCTGAGTATAACGGGCGGGGAGCAGGCTGGAATCGGCCATGGATTTTAACAGGTTCGATAACGCGCGGTACCATCCGATCATGCTGGTAGAAAGGGCGCAAAAGACGGCAAGAATCAGAATCGAAATTCCCGTCTGTCCCATTTGGCTCGAAATGGCATACATCACCGGGAAAGCTTCGGGACCGGACAAATTCCCGAGATTTGCGATATAATCGGCATTGGTTGCATAACCGGGCGGGAGGGCACTTGCTGCAATGATCACGTATGCAACGTAAATAAAAACTGCTGAGAAAACCGCCAAAGGCATGATGATATTGGCTTTTTGTGGCGAAAACTTAAACTCGCCTGAAGCGTTCGAAATGGCTTCAAAACCAATAAACATCCACGGGGTTAAGAGAAAAATATGATAGATTTGAATCGGAACGATGCGGTCGGTGGGGGCGAATGGCGGCGTGAATGCAGCAGACAAGCCCGCTCCCGAAATGGTACCAATAAAAAGCGTTAAAACTGTGCCGAGCAGACCGAGCGCCAGGATACTCTGGATGATCGTTGTGATTTTTCGGCCAAATGCGACGAGCAATCCGAACAATACAATCGCAGTCATACCGGCGAGCACTTCCCCGCCAAAAATATCGTAATCGCCAATTTGGTAATGAAATCCCCACTGCAGGATATCGCCAAAGAAAAAGCGAGTACAGAGGACGTAGGTGTTGGCATTGACCCAAAGCAGGGCGATATAGGCAAAACCGAGCGCCCATGCGGCGAGGAATGCATGCGGGCGATCGAGGACGCGCAGGACATAGGTAAAAACGCCGCCATTGTCGGGCATTTTTCCAATCATGTAGCCGAAACTCCGGCTTACGAAGACGAAACACATCGCGCCAATCAAAATGGCGATAATCGTCCCCAGCGGGCCTGCATTCGGCAGGAAAGAGGTTCCCGGCATAATGACCGAGCCCCAGCCAATAATGCAGCCAAAAGACAACGCCCATACGCTCAATGGCGACAGTGTTTTGGGCCTGTCGGAGGAAAGTGTTTCGTGATTATCTTGTTTGGGCTCCATACCCACCCCTGCATGGCGACGAATTATCTGGCTTATACCTCGTTTGCACATCAGACGCCCAGCGGTATTCATGAGCACGCTGAGGTAAGCGTGCGCTTGTCTGAATTTACTAGGAATGAGTGCGCATAGGCAAGACCATTTCAGTATCAAGGTAAAAATCATGTTCGCGTTTTTTGGGGGCAG
>CAMKRB010000069.1 GCA_946415045.1 uncultured Myxococcales bacterium | reverse complement strand
TCGTTTCAGCGACGCAATGCAAATTACATAGAACTAAAGCTGGGGGGACCGGGGGCACTCCCCCGGACGCGCGGGGGTTGGTAGGGGGTGTGCGCGGCGGCACACCCCCTACCCGCTGCGGCGCGTAGCCGCGAAAAATATGTGCTTACGGCGCAAGCCGTCAAAAAAAGTAGGAAAAGAAATGGCCCAGATCCCCAAAGTTGCAAGAAACATGGAGATCCTATTCATCATCCACGTGAAGACCGGTGATCGTCGGCTTATCCGAAACATCGTTGAGTGAAACACCGTCTTCCCGCAGCTGGTTGGCATTGCAGCCGCCCCAAATCTTGTTCTGTGATGCGACAAGCTGTTCGATCATCGCAGCGAGTTTCGGGTGCTTGCGAACGCGTGGAGACGACTCATCAAATCGCGACATCACACTGCGCAAATGCACGGCATCCAGCGGCCGCGAGATGATAAATCCAGGCCCCTTGTCGGTATCGATCTTGCGCACAATGCGGTAGTTCTCGAGACGCGTTAAAATCGCCTCCACAGCCTGCACAGGATAAACGCATTCGCTGGCAATCTCATCGCTCGTCATCGGATCCTGGCCGGCACAAAGATTGCGCACCAACGCAGCCAAGACTTCAACCGGCGCATAGGCGCCGATAAAAATCCACGGATTGTCCTCGCTCGCCCTGGAATTGTAGAACTTTTCCAACAGCAACCGTTTGAGATTCTGCAGACAATACCCCGCCTCGACACCATACAGCACCAGCGTCCACGATATATAAAGCCACAGCAGGGTGACAGGAATAATACCCAAAGCGCCATAAAGCACGCGGTAACTGGTCGAAAATGCAATCGACAAATAATACCCAAATCCCAGCTTGACGATCTCGAGCAAAATAGCCACAACAATTGCCGGGATCAATGCATAGCTAAATTGCACGCGGGTATGCGGCATAAATTTATAAACCACGACGAGCAACCCAGTCAGCGCCCCCGTTTCGAGCAGCATCTTGCCAAAGAAACCACCGGAAAACTCTTCGGGAATCAGCTGCGCAGTCTGGTACAGCGAGAACGAAAGCAAAATCGGCCCAAGCGTCACTACGGCATAGAACAACAAGATGCGCAGATAGAATCGGCGCGGTTTTTGTACATGCCAGATATCGTTGATGCAGTTCTCGATGTGTACGAACAGCATCACACTGGTCACCAACAACGAAATCACACCAACGGGACCAAGACCGATATCCAGTGTACGCGTCAGGCTTTCGGACAAGAAGGTACTCACAGAGTCGCCAGCCACCGGACTGACGAATTCATAGATCTTCGAGACGATGTTTGAGATGTTGATTTGCTTGTTAAACGTGAGAATCAAGCTGCCGCCGACGATCGTGAACGGCACGAGTGCAAGCATCGTCGTATAGGTCACGGCAGCGATGCGCACAAAGATGCGAATGGCATTCGACTCATCCCAAAAGACCGACACAAAACATACGATTGCATAGAACAGTCGCCGGTACCACGGGTCATCTTTCATCCCCGTCATGTAGTAGCGTTTTTCTTCGAGCGCAATTTTATTAAAAAATCCAGGCATAAATCCCTTGTAAGGTTCAAGCTTGGCTTGTAGTTATCGGCATAATGCGTTAAAGAGGCGCAGGACTGAATGCAAAGGAGTCAAAATGAACGACGAAACAACTGCAGCACCTCAGAACACAAATGAAAACAACACAGCCTCCGCACCATCGGACGACGAAGTCCGTGTGGAGAAGCTGGCGCGCAAATACCGCCACATCGGCTATACCATTATGGGCGGCCTGGCACTCGCCGTATGCGCATTTTTGCTCTATACGGTCATTACATCGATCAACAACGAAACAGTGATCGATTCACAAACCGGCCAGCCGGTTTACGCAAAGTAATACCGGGGGCGCGTCAGGCATCCCCGGATGTTCCTTGCACCTAGTCAGCGAACTCGATCGAATTCACGACTTTACGGCACCAGTCTTTATCTTTAACGTATTCGTTGCTGTCGCTGGTGCACGTGATGATATAGGTCTGATCATTGTGAAACAGCGCCGTTTGTTCGATGGCGATGCTGCGGCTTTTTAACCGGTATTCCATCCCAAAAACGAAAGCGCTGCCTTTTTCAAGCTTATCGAAAACCGCCGATTTCACCTTAAAATCGCTGGCGTATCCGAACTGCGCGTCTTGTTTTGCAGCGAGCGCGTCGGCGAAATTTTTGGCATTTTCAGAGGTCATGGAAGAGGGCTTATAATTGACAACCATCACAGAAACAGTTGGCACAAAAGCCGGGAGATTTTCCGGTTCCGGGGGTGTTTCGTGGAAAGGTTTGGCGAGCATATCCTGGGAGATATCCGGATTTGCATCCTTTTTGGATTTATTATCCTGCAGCCGCACGGTGTCACCATCCATCGACAAATCGACCTTTGAGAAGGACGGATAGAATATGGCATCGAACCGATCGAGAGAGCTGGCCGAAATGTTCTGCGGCAGCCATTTCTGTAAGGCTGCAACATTTGAGGCATCCACGCGCGCCCAGGTATCGTCGGGAAGCATAATGGAATAGCCGAGGTTGCTCGTATAATAGTTACCGCTGTAATCACCGGCCAAAGCGGCTGTCGGCATCAAACAGGCAATGGAAGCAAGCAATAAGCGTTTGAACATGGCAGTCTCCGAACGATAAAAAAAAAGACAACATACCGTCCCGCATGTTGTCTCATTTTTTTTTTAAGATTTCAACGAAATGACTTACGCCTGAGCTGCATTGAGCAGTTTGGTGAGGCGGCTGATTTTGCGGCTGGCACGTTTTGCAGGGATAATGCCTTTGCTTGCTGCCTTGCTAATCGTCGAAATGGTATTGTTCAGTGAGCTGGCGAGATTGTCTTCATTGCTGGCGACAGCTTCACGGAAATTACGAACAGCGTGTTTAACACGGGAACGACCGGCCTGATTGCGCTCGGTGCGCGTGCTGGTCTGGCGAATGCGTTTAAATGCTGACTTATGGTGCGCCAATTTTTTTTCTCCTCAAAAATTGAATTTGATTTGTGTAAAAAAAGCGTCCAAAAATGACGCCCACACAACGGACGCGGGCTTATACCCCTGAGGATGCCGCATGTCAAGAAATAATTGCAAGCGACGCGTATGGCCGCAGGCCATAGCGGCGCAGGCACGGCGTATGGCGAAGCCATAGCCGGGCCACCTAAAAAAAACATCCCAAAAGTGATGTAAAGACGCTCCGGGGAACGTCTGAGGGAACATCTCCGGCTGGAGACTAGTCTTTCATATTACCGAGCAATTTCTGGAGCTCGTCGATGGGCATCACGACCGAACTGTTGCCATCGTTCTGCTGCGACTCGGCCTGGGGCTCAGACAGCAAAGAATCGACAGTCGCGTTGAGCACGCGGGCGATGTTCTGCAGTTCGCCAGACGAAATCGCGCGCTGACCGGCTTCGATTGCCATGCAATCCAGCATCGGAATGCCTGTAGCCGCTGCGAATTTGGCAATGCTCATCTGACTGTATTCACGGTATCTTTTGATATTCTCACCTACGCTCATTTTATCCTCACGGTAAAGTAGCCCAAACTTCTTTGATTTTGCCAAAAAGAACAATTTCGTGCAAGTGATAAATCATGATTCCCGATTTCCGCGGTTCACGATGAACGATGCGATGTCGTTGAAAGCACTCTGAATGTTGACTTTCTTGGGGTTGAGCATGTAGGGCGTT
This sequence comes from uncultured Myxococcales bacterium, assembly GCA_946415045.1. Classification (GTDB taxonomy): domain Bacteria; phylum Myxococcota_A; class Bradymonadia; order UBA4248; family UBA4248; genus UBA4248. The sequence goes on along the minus strand of CAMKRB010000069.1, from coordinate 8,342 downwards.
CCGGAATCGTTGTCGTTTTGCAGCGCGATATCGAGCGGAATTGAAGCGATGAGCGGCAGTTTGAGTTCGTCGCACAACGACTGGGTATGATTGCCAAAGATGCGGATGGATTTGGTCGTTTCGATCATTTTGCGCGCACGTTCGAGGGATTTCTGTGCGGCAGGATCATCGGTTTTGACGTCATCGAGCAGGCGCAGAACAGTTTCGCGTCCCTCCCAGTCGTAGGTCGCCATATTTTCGACGATACCGGCGACGGGAACGTGATAGGGTTCGAAGACACCGACGCCGCGTTTGGCGTCAGCGAGCGCGATTTCGGAAGGCGTCGTCACCAGAATGGCGGCATCGACTTCGACAGACTGCAGAATCGTCAGATAGGTATCGCCGGTTCCGGGAGGCATATCAATTATAAGGGTATCGTTGCCGGACCAGTCGACCTCAAACAGCAGCTGGTTAATCACGCCGGCGACCATCGGACCACGCCACAACAGCGGCTGATCCTTGTCGATCATAAAGCCGATGCTGAGCACCGACATATTGTGAATGTTGGGCGGAACGATGAGATTGCCAACGACGATGGGCGGCATGTCACTGCCAACGAGTGACGGAATGCTCGGACCATAGAGATCGAGATCGAGCAGGCCCACCGATCGTCCCATCTGCGACAGCGCCAGTGCCGTATTGAGCGCGACCGTGCTCTTGCCGACGCCGCCCTTGGCCGAACACACCAGATACACATTTTTGACACCGGGAATCCGCTTTTTGGGCGGCAAATCATGATGCGCCTCGCCATGGCTGTGCGCACATGCCGGCTCGCCATCGTCCGCAATATCGATGGATATGATGCGCACACGGTGATCGGGGAATGCGGCCTGAATGGCGGCGCGCATTGCATCTTCCTTTTCGACGCGGGCCGCGGCATCATTGATGCGCTCGACTGCAATTGTGACCGTAATGATGTCGTCAGTCACACGGATATCGCTGATTTCACGGGTGCCGGCAAGTGCGTGGGACTCGTCACATAATACGCCGTATGCGATTTGTTTGATCTTTTCTTCCATAACGGTAATCCTATTCAAAAGTCACGTCGCGCACTTCGCGTACTTCGTCGGGGAACAGCTCAAAAAGCTTCGCCTCAATGCCATTCTGAATCGTCATATTGGCATGCGGACAGCCCTCGCAGGCTCCGGTAAGGCGCACATAAACGACGCGGTTAAAGTAATCGACGAACGTCATATCGCCACCGTCGGCCTGAAGCATCGGGCGGATATTATCAAGCGCTTTTTGGATTTCGAGTCTCATCACAACCTCAAAAACAGTAAAGATTTGATTGCGGCAAAACCCCGCAACCGGCGGCCGGTTTTAGCACAAATCCTCCAGAGGTATCAAAAAAAATAACGAAAACTCTTTACCTCTGTGGCCCGTCAAGGTATACAGAGTGCCGCAGGTTCGAAGACGAATCTGCAAAGGGCCTATAGCTCAATCGGTTAGAGCAGCTGACTCATAATCAGCGGGTTCGGGGTTCAAGTCCCTGTGGGCCCATTTTTTGGGATGAGAAATGGGAGCGTCTGCATGCGATACATACCCACATGTTGTTGTGATGGTGAAGCTATCGGACGAAGTTCTTTTTTATCCCAGCAACCACAATTTATCGTTTTTTAGTACAGGCTCGCTGCCATTTATGGCAACGGGCCATTTTCGTTTTTATCCGGAGTAATTGACCTTGAAAGAGCAACTAGAGAAGCTTATTGAGCTTCAAAAAATCGATCTGGCTCAGGAAGCGCTTCGTCTGGATGTCGAGACCCGTCGTCAGAAAGTGGAATCGGATTCCGATTTGCTGCAAGACCTCGGACAGGCGCTCGAAAAGCAAAACGAACGCATGAGCGAAACACAGAAACTCATAGAGAGCAAACGCGGCGGCCTTGAAGAAGCCAAAAAAGGCCTGGGTCACGCAAACACCAAACTCGGTGCAGTGACGAATTCCCGCGACTATGCCGCACTCGAACGCGAAGTCGAAACGTTCAAAAAATCGATCGCACAGGCCGAAACTGAAATCGAGCAGCTTTCTTCCGCGCTCACCGAAGCTCAGGCCGGCATCGACAAACAGCGAGAGGAATACGAAGCACTTCGTGCCGAAATCGAAAAGAATCAGCAGGAAGTCGATGCTGCTGCTGCAAGCATTGAAGACCGCGTTGCCGAGCTTCAGGCAAAAGCCGCAGAACTCGCCAAATCCGTAAACCCGCAGTATCTGGCCAGATATCGCTTTATCCGAAGCAAACGGCCGGGGGCAGCCGTCGTTTCAGCGTCGGGCGGCACTTGCACCGGATGCCACATGAAACTGCAGCCGCAGGCTTTCATCCAGCTCCAGCGCCAGAATTCACTCGAATGCTGCCAGAACTGCCAGCGCATCTTGTATTATGATGCCGCCGAAGCAGAAGCACTGCATGCCGAAGGCAACAACAAAATTTAATAATTTCACGGCAGTCCGCCTGACGGACTGCCATCTTTAAGCCGGTTATCGCGGCTTTTTTTCTTATCCGGTGCCTTTTCCACGGAGAGAAAATGCACTGCATACGGCAGTGAATTTGATTTGTACGACACTGCCGCCTTCGTCCTGGACTGTATCGGCGCTGCCTGCAAATGAAATGCGCCCAACCATGATACAGTGATTCAACGACGAAATTGACAGCAAATACTGTGCTTTTGTCCGGTTCCTGCAGGTGACACGCTGCCTGCGGGTACCTTTGTGCCCTGTTATGCGCATGCCAATACGGCCTGCCGCACTAAAGGAATATGTCTATGCCAACTGTAATCGAGAAGCTATTGCCGATTGTCGGCATTATTTTGGTGATTGGCATCGTGATTTGGCGATTGCCAAAAGTCGAAATCCATCACACCAAAGAATTTGAAGCACGACGAAGATGGAATTGGATCTTCCTCGGATTAACTTATGCGTTTTTGTATTTTGGACGTTACAACCTCGCTGTCGCCAGAACAATCCTTGATGAGCAAGGTGTTTTGACGAACGAAATGTACGGCACAATCTATTCGATTGGCTCGATCGTCTACGGCTGCAGCGTCGTTTTGAATGCGCCTCTGTGCGATAAATTTGGCGGCCGAAAAACCCTGATGATCGGTGCGCTTGGTGCATCCATCGCCAATGTGATGATGGCCCTGTTCCTGTTTAATCACCAAAGCATTCTGGAAGCCACCGGCGGACAGGTCACCGTTCTGCGCGCCTTCATTCCGCTCTATGCAATGAACATGTATTTCCAGAGTTTCGGCGCGATTTCAATCGTCAAAGTCAACTCCGCATGGTTCCACGTCCGCGAACGCGGCATCATTGGCGGCATCTTTGGGGCACTCATCTCACTTGGCCTCTATTTCGCCTACGACTGGAACGGCCTGATCGTCAAATATCTCGATGTGGGTTACGCATTCTTAATTCCTGCGGCTGTCCTGTTCGTGATGTTTGTGATCACCATTCTCATCATCCGCGATTCCCCCAAAGCTGCCGGATTTGAAGATTTCAATACGGGCGACGCGACGAGCAACGACACAGGCCCGGCACTTCCGGTTTTGCAGGTCTTCAAAAAGATTCTCACCAACCCCATCATCATCACGATTGCATGCATCGAATTCTGTTCCGGTTATATCCGCGACGGCATTATGCAGTGGGGACAGACAGCAGGTAAGGTTATCCCCGTACACCATGGCAATTTCATCTTTGAAAACTGGGGCATGGTGAGCTGCTGTGCCGGTATTCTGGCTGGTATGTTTGCCGGCATCATTTCGGATTATGTGTTCAAATCCCGCCGTGGTCCCGTGGCAACGATTCTGTACAGCGGCCTGCTCATTTTCTGCGTCGTGCTCTTCTTTGTGCTCGGGAATCCGCTGTTTGGAGTCACTTTTGCCTGTATGGTGCTGTGCGTCATCGGTGTACACGGCATGCTCTCGGGAACTGCTTCGATGGACTTTGGCGGCAGCAAAAATGCCGGTGTCGCAACGGGTATCATCGATGGTTTTGCTTATCTGGGTTCTGCAACATCCGCATTTTTGCTCGGCCGCAATCTGCCCAGCGTTTCGCGTGGTGACTCCCCCGAATTCGTCGCCAATCCCGACAACTGGATTATCTGGCCGGAACTCCTGCTCCCCGCCATCGTCGTCGGTCTGATTCTCTGCATCCGAATCTGGAATGCCAAAGTCCAGCCCAAGAAAAAAGAGGAGGACAATAAGCCCGCAGATGATGCAAACGCCGATGCAGATGCCGAAAAGTCTGAAGATGCCGAAAAGTCCCCTGCAGATGCATCCGATGACGCGAAACCGGCAGCGGAAGCATAAAAGCTGAACCGTTGGGTCACCAGATGAAAACCGTGGGTGCGCGAAATCACCCACAATCATGGCGGGCCGTATGCGCCATCAGCGCATAGGCCCGCGCGTGGCGTATCGCGCAGCGATAGCCGCGCCACATCTCATTTTGACGAAGGTGCCAGAGCGCGCAGATTTCTCGGATCGCCATCCGTTTGTTTTTGGTATTTCTGCCGTTCGCGAGCCGTTTCGCTGGCTTTGTCGGCCATATTCTGGCGCAGATAGAACCGTTCCAACGGCATCAGCGCAATGACGCGATTGGGATGTACCTCCAGATTCTGCAACAGACAGCGCTCGGCCTTTTGCAAATTGCCGGTATTTTCATAGGCCATCGACAGCCGCACCAACACTTCGCTCGAAGGCTCGCCAAATTCCAGATACTTTTCATAGTTGCCAATGGCCTGCTGCCAATTGCGCGCGCCGATATAGATGCGGCCCAAACCGAGGTATATCGCCGGATTTTTTGGCTGAATCGTCGCCGCTTTCTGATAATAGCCAATGGCTTTTTCGTCATCGCCGCTGTCGGATGCAATGTTGCCAGCCATAATCAGAATGCGGGGATTATCGGGATATTGCACGAGTGCGCGTTCAATGACTTCGCCTGCTTCCTGAATATGCCCCTGCTGCAAATCGACTTTGGCCTGCAGCAGCAACAAATTCCAGTTCTGGCTGTTGGCACTCAAATCCCGCAGATATGGCGTCGAAAGCCGCCAGGCCGATGAATCGGCGAGCTCCGTTGCGATGGCTTTTGACACTTCAAAATGCCAGTCTTTGCCGCCGGGCGGTTCTGGCGCAAACGCCTGACAATACAGGTGATACTTGCCCGATTCAAAGAGCCCGGATGCAATGGATTTCGAAACATCCGCGTACCATTGCGCATCGCCTGGGTACGCAAGCGCAGCAGCAGGAATCATCGCAATCCACGCAGTCACGATATATTTAAATAGAGGAATCATACAATTCTGCAGATTTATAACTCGCGTCAAACATACGGCCGCAGGCCGTCCTGATGAGCATATGATTTCTCCCGCCGACACGACGTCGGCGGAGCGACGGTATAACGCCATGGATGGCGTTTTAGCGTCGCACTAAAGATCATATAGAGAATAAGCCGGGGGACGGGGGGCAACGCCCCCAGACGCGCGGGGGTTGGTAGGGGGTGTGCGCGGTGGCACACCCCCTACCCGCTGCGGCGCGTAGCCGCAAAAAAATAGTGCTTACGGCGCAAGCCGTCAAAAAAGAGAGTTACGGGGAATTAACACAATTCAAATATGTGTTCAGCGCCAATCTTACGGCCGCAGGCCGTCCCCCAAAAATACAAAAACTACGAACATCTCAGAGGTGTACATTCGAACTGCGCATTCACCCCGGTCCAGCAATCCGTCCCCACCTCATGTCGACACGCCCACATCTCACCGCCGCGCTTCAGATTCGTATCGTGCTTGATCAGCCTGCGTTCCGGCGGCAATTGCGCCGGCGTATGAAATAAATGTCGCAGATTGTCCGCATGCGCCAGGTCAATCATCGGTCCTTTTTCGAAATCCAAAAACGGCGAGTGCCCCACGGCCAGATACTGTCGCTGTGCCAGATGCAGAAAATCGAGAATACATGCGGGGTGATTCACCCAGTCGTTTGGCGCGCCATCCGGCGACAAAAACGACTCATGCTCCTTGAACGCGGAATGCTCCCAGCCCACGGTGCGCGCGTCGTCCAGCATCTCAGCCCAGCGCTCAAATCCGCCCAGCGCCGCAATCTGCTGCGCCAGCCCTCCCGTCGGTCCGCCGTGCATATAGACGGTATCGCGGCTCATCACCATGTGCGGCCGCTCGTTCAGCCACTTCATCCACGGATGCCGCAAAATCACCTCCGGCGTCCCGCGCTGCATGTGCGCGACGACTTCTTCAGGCCCAAACCCAAGCAGCCCAAGAAAAATGTACTTTTGCTGCCGCCCGTAATCGGAATGCCCGCGCAGCAAATCGGCATCGTGATTTCCAAAAACAAAAATCACATCATCGTTCTGCTGTGCCGCCACAAACGCGTGCATCGTCTCGAAGCTCATCGTCGCCTCATAAAACGATTCCAGCACCTTCGGAACATCGCATTCTATCAGGGTTTCGGCCGTTTCAAATCCCCGCACCTCGCCCTCGCGCAGACTGCCATCAAACAGCCGCCAGTCGACGAACATCCGCCCGTCAACCGCCGCGCGCAGCCCCGGCACTGTCTCAATCCGCCTGCGAATCAGCGCCCGCAGCGCCCCATTGTCGTGCGGTTCGGGCAGCGTGAAACAATCACACAAATCGCCCAATTGCACAAATGCAGCATGCTCGCCAGCCGCCCGCGCCCGCGCCCCTAGACCGCTCAAAAACTCAACGACCTCGCGCCCACGCCCATGCGCATCACCTATGCTGTACACCACATCATGCGTGAGTTCGCGCGTATAAATGCTCATTTTCTGCCCTCAAAATCGTGCAAACCGGCAACAAATCACACCCCGGTTTATACAGTTTTTATATGCAAAGGGCGAGCATCAATTTATTTGGATGCATCTGAAACGGCGCTATGCAGCGCATTCGCACTGCATACGCGCTCGCGCCGGGCTATGGCGCAAGCGCCATACGCCCGGCCATCATAAAACGAGCCGGCAGCCGGGCATATCGCCCGTCCTGCCGGCTCATCATTCACCAAATATCAAGGCTCTGTTTAAAGATCGCGAATATGAAAAGTAAGGTTGTCTGCTTTGCGGCCACGAGCGATGAGCAATGAGCCTCGAGTGCTCATTGGGCAACTCGACGCTCGATGCCCGGCGCTCTTTGCCAGTATCTCACACATATTGGGGTAACGCTATATCCATACTGGTTAAACACAGCCAATATCAACGATTATATTATTTGCTGGGATCCATCACACGGCCGACGAACAGCGGCGTTCTCGATTCCGACTCATAAATGATAAAGAAATAGGGGCGATCCAAATCCAGATTAATCGTTTCATCAGGCACCCCGTTCCCTGCCATCATGACGGCTGTTGCAGCTGCGGCCTCCACGCCATTCTCATCTAAACCAACAAAGGTCTTATGGAAAATGTCGGCAATGAACAAATCATTGGGCAAATCCGTCATCTTCGAGAAATCGGCATTCACATCATCAAATGCTTTCACCATGCCCAGATCCTTGAGCGGAGCTTTTAGCGACAGCGAAGTCTCGAACGAATAGCTTGGGAATTTCAGTTCGATTTCCGGATCCACAGCAAGTTTGCTAAAGATGCTGCCCACGACATCGCCGTTTAATGCAGCCTGAACATCGTTGAATTTGCCATCTGCCGGCAGCACAAACATCACCTTGAAATCGTTGTCGCGAAGCGGCACGCTCACAGCCTGATACAGGTTACTGTCGTCTGCCATATATTCATAATGTTCCGATACATATAAATAATCGACATCTACATTCGAGCCATCCAGCTTACGGAACGACATCTTGTTTTCGGCTTTATGGACCTTATCTCTCCACGGCGCCTTAAAGTAAATGGCATTGGTGATCACCGCCTGCGTATCTACACTAACGCTGTCTTCGGGAAGCAAGTCCTTGATGCGATCATGCGTATCGGCACTCACGATATCGTTAATATATTTGCGTGCAGCTTCGGGATCAGCCGCAAAGTTAAGCTCTGTCAGACCCGCACCATAATTGGTGGCAAGCACATCCAGCCAGTCCGAAGACCACTCATAACCAGAGGGCGCGAAATAGAGATCGTTGTTCGTTTTGATTTCAACGGCCTCTTTCTCATCAAACACACCTTCTGCCACTTCTTTGCTGTACTTGTCTTTATTTTTTGAAATAATCAGACTATCGAGCTTATTCAAGGCCGCGTGCGTATTATCATCGAAATGCAGCGCCGAAGCCATTTCGCTTGCGGTATCGCCATTTGCACCGGCCCAGGTCATCGCCAGCGCAGTCTGGATGCTGAACGTCGAAATCATC
>CAMKRB010000068.1 GCA_946415045.1 uncultured Myxococcales bacterium | reverse complement strand
AATCCACGATTTTCACTTTGCCTTTAAGTGCTTTATCTTTAAAAACGCACACATCTTCGGCGCTGGCAAACGCAGGCACAACCATCATAGCGAGCAAAAGCAGCAAAAACTTTTTCATATCAAATTCTCCTTACAAAAATCGATAATCCTGGGTGAAACCAACAAACAGACTGGCTAACGGTCAAAACCAAAAAGTTCGACACAATCGCCGTAAAAATACAAAAAAAGCGCCTCGAATGAGGCGCTTTAAAAGCAAGAACGATTAGAATCTTGCACCGACCTTAGCGCCGGCGCTCATGATATCGGCACCGAACTCACCTTCGACACCGAAGATGAAGTAATCGCCCTGAATCTCGACACCAGCAAAAGCTCTGTGCTGATAGAGGGTCACGCGGCCGAAAACGGACTCATTCGTCTCGTTACCATTCTGAACGAGCAACGGACGGCTGGATGCGAATGTCGTGAGGAATTTGTAACCGGCATAAGGCGTAATGGCAGCGATACCGCCCAGGCCCCAGGTATAGGACAGAGCGACATCGGCATTGACGTTAATCATGCTCATATCTGCAGAACCGAGCAGGACACCGACGTCAGCGCGAGCGCTGATATCAGGCATGAACCACCAGCCTTCGGTGAAAGCCCAACGGATACCGGCATCCACATAGAACAGCTCAGAATTGGTCAGCCAGCTGAATGCGCCTTCAACTTCGAAGCTGAATGGCAAACCTTTGCGCATATGCAAACCGGTGGTGGCCAGAACATCAGGCGCGGCATATTTCTTGTCGTAATCGATGTGCAGACCATCTGCCAATTCTTTCTGATTCTTGTTCACTGCGCCATAGCTTGCATGCTTATCCATGGCAAAACTGATCTTCGACTCGGCGGCGATTTCAAAACCTTCCTCACCGAGTGTCGACGCAGGCTGGAAATGGCCTGGTGCCATCACTGCTGCATAATTCTTTGACAATTGCTTGAAATTCTTGATAGCGGGGCTATTCGCATCACCACCACCACAACCCGTCGCGCCAACGCACAATCTCGAAAGTCTGAAATCGTTGTCGCCGGCAAAGGCTGATGAAGTCAGGCAGAAAACTGCAAAGAATGCAGTCAGTATCGTTACTAGTCTTTTTAAGAGGCGTTTGTTGTCCATAATCATCCTATATTTCAAACGGCTGATTCGCCATTTACCGCAACACAGCACATTGCACATTAGCACTACGAAATCACGACGTCAAGAAAGTAGACATCCGATACTCAACTCTCGACAGATTGCCGCAAGCATGCTAATGCAAACGCACAAATGACTGTAGCACAATTTTTCTTTTTTGTGCATTTATATTCTCTCCAATTTAAGGTGACTGCTTTTTTATGAACATTGGCCGTTTTGCTTTTGAACAGCTCCTGCTCTCGCCGGTCGAAGCCCCCGATGTGCCGGTCGTTCAGTCGATTCTGGATCACGCCGCCTATTATCACACGACCATCGTGCAATATTCACCCGCCGGCATGGCCCAGCGCTGTTTCGATGCCCCGCCCCCAGAGGTCAAAAACTCTCGTGTTTTCAAGCGATTTCTGCTCGTTCAGGACCAGACCCGCAACAACATGCCTGTCGCCGCAGTCGATCTTTTTGTCGGCTACCCAAACTACAAAATCGCCAGCATCGCCATGTGTGTCGTGCGCGAAGACTGTCAGCGCAAAGGCATCGGCACGCGCCTGCTCACCGGCGCACTCCCCGCATTTCTGCGAGAATTCCACCCCGCCGTCGAAACAATCTCGGTCTCCCTCACCGACAATAACGTCCCCGCACTGCGATGCCTGCTCAAATGCGCCTATTCCCGCACCGATCGCTGGGAAAAACTCGACATCAAAGGACGTCCCATCATCGCCCTCACCTACCGACGCAACATCAGCGACATCCTCGATAAATGATTTTTTGGCTCTGTTTAACCAGTGTGGATATAACTTTAGCACCCGATACGTGTGAGATACTGGCAAAGAGCGCCGAGCATCGAGTGTTAAATTGGCCAGTGAGCACTCGTGGCTCATCGCTCATCGCTCATCGCTCGTGGCCGCAACACAGACAACTTTGCATTTTCATATCCACGATCGTTAAACATAGCCAATTTTTTTAGTGGCGCGGCTATTGGCTGCGCCAATACGCCCGCGCGCGTGCCTATGCTGCGCATACGGCCCGCTACGACGGATGCATCCCCAAACGCACTCAAACAACGGGCTTCATTTCTGCCCCTGTTCTGCCGACGGTTCGGCGATTTCAGCCGGTGCCATGGCTTCCTCCGGTGATTCTTCGATCGCTTTGGGTGCACACACGCGCGCCAGAACAATCGATACGCCATACAAAATGCACATCGGCAGCGCCAGCGATACCTGCGTGATCACATCTGGAGGCGTCAGTATCGCCGCAATCACAAAAATGATCACCACGGCCACACGCCAGTGTTTGAGCAGCGTTTTGTCAGTAATCACGCCGAGTTTCGCCAAAAACAGGCTGAACACCGGCATCTCAAAAACGACGCCAAACGCCATGATCAGACGCACGACCAAATCGTAATACGACGCCATGGAAATCTGCGCCGTCGCTGCAAAATCTTCGGTCATGCCCGCGCCAATCAGCGCTTTCAGGCCATACGGCAGAATCAGATAATAGCAAAACACCGCGCCAGCAATAAAAATAAGCGTAGATGCCGCAACCAGAGGAATCACAGCCTTTTTTTCATGTGCATAAAGCGCGGGCGCAATAAACCGCCATATCTGGAAAAACACATAGGGCGAGGTGAGGATAAAACCGGCCAGAATACTTATCTTGAGATAGACAAAAAACGGTTCGACCGGATTGAGGAAAATGAGTTCACGGGAAGCTTCGGGCAATGCATCATAAATCGGGAGTGCCAAAATCCCGTACAAATACGATGCGAATGAAAAACAGACAATCGCCCCCACCAGCACCGCAATCGCAATGCGTAAAAGTCTCGACCGCAGCTCAACAAAATGCGCATAAAACGGCATTTCGGCTGTCTGGCTATTCTGTTCCGACTGCTGTTTCATATCATTCTGGCCCGCGTCAAACGAAACGCTTTCACACTTGCCGGATCCACGCCACTGCTTTGCGGCACATATCTGACACGGCAAAAACCGCGATACACCGGTGTTTCAAGCGCAATCACACGCATGATATCATCCTGCACGGCAAGCGGTTTTTCGAGCGATATGCTGCGCCGCGAAACCAATCTCGAAACCGGGCCGGGCAGCAAAATCCTGCGTTCCAGCCGCATTACCCGCGTTTCCCCTTCAGTGCGCACATTTTTTTCATCGTCGTCAAACCACCGAAGCGGCCGGTTCATAAAATCGCTGTGTCCTGAAACCGCATCCGGCTGTTTTTTTTCTTCTGCCGGTTCAGTTTTTTCCGCAGCGGCAGCAGGCGACTCTGCGGTTTCGCGGCCAACAGACCTGAGTTCTGCCCGCGCCTCGCGAATCGTACTGCTGGCTTCCCCAAACGAACCGAATATCTCGGATTTCGTCTGCGCAATATCGTTCCTCACAATCGCGACACTTTTGTTAATCTCGCGCAGATTCTCATCTTCAGCCACAGCCTGGCTCAAACTGGTGGCCGCACTGCGCATCTTTGCACTCCATCTGCCAATCATCCGGGCGGCCCTGGGCATGTGCTCGGGTCCCAGAATGAGAACGGCAATCAAAAGCACAAACAAAAGTTCGGGAAATCCAATGCCAAACACGCCAAATCACTCGTATCGCAGGCCCTCGACAGGCGATTGCTGTGTCGCCCACCACGAGGGATAAAGCGTCGCCAGAAAACTGATGAACAGCGTGCCCAAACCCACGGTCAAAAAGACCGAAAGCTCCAGTTTCACCGGCAAGGAATCGATCAGATAAACCGTTGAATCGAGCTCGAATTCGTACAGCGTGAGCAGCTCACAAACGCCCAGACCGCACAAAAGCCCAAGCACGGTGCCGATACCGCCAATCACCATCCCCTGATAGATAAAGGTGCGCATGATCATTCCGTCACTCGCCCCCATCGATTTCATAATCGAGATATCCCGCTGTTTGTCGAGCACCATCATGATCAGTGTTCCCACGATGTTGAAACTGGCCACGATCACGATAAACAGCATGATGACCGAAAGCGTAATCTTCTGCAAATGCAGGCTGGTAAACAGGTTGCGGTTCAGATCCTGCCAGTCGATCACCTTGAACCGTTCGAGCCCGGGATTGCTGTTCAGCAAAGGCGTCACCGCATCGCGCAGCTCACCGGTTTTGTTGATATCCTTCACGCGCACCTCGACGCCCGTCACGACATCATCCAGGTTGAAGAAATCCTGCAAAGCCTTGTAATCACAAATCAACAGGCGGTTGTCGTAATCGTAGAATCCCGAGTCGTACAGCGCAATAATCCGAAAGCGGTTCTGCGTTGGCTCCATATTGTTGGGCCCATAGCGGTGTTCCCCGACGATGCCACGGCGCGGCGAAATCACCCGGACTTCATCACCGATATTCGCCTTGAGTTTTTCGGCGAGCACCCGTCCGATAATGACAGGCGGCACGTCGCCGTCACGTTCGTGACGATAGTGGAGGTCTTCAAGGATGGCGACGCGTTCCGCATCATCCTTCGCGATAATGTATTTCGCCAGATCGCTGACGCCCATCATCGTTTCGGGCTCGACCCCCTTGATCAGAATGCCCGAAACCTTCGATCCGATAGCAATCATCATCTCATGAAAGATGAATGGTGCCGTCTCGAGGATTTCGTCCGAATAGCCTTCGAGAGTGGCCTGAACATCGCGGTATTCGCGGAAATCGTCCTGTTTGTAGGTCATCACGAGTACGTGACTGTTGACGCCAAGGACTTTGTCGCGAAACACTTCTTCAAAGCCGCTGGCGACCGAAACGACCGAAATGAGAGCCGTGACGCCAAGCATGACGCCGCAAATGGAAATAATCGAGATAATTGACAGACTCACGCGAGCCCGGTTGAGCAGGTATCTGAGTCCGACGAAATATTCAAACATAACGATGAGCTACCGAAAATGCGCAAAATCAAAACTCGGAAACAGGCGCAGTCCCATGTTCCGTGAAATGGCGTTGTTTATCCTTTTCCGTGAATGCTTTCAATCATAAACAGGCAGGGCAAAACTTATATGGAATATTGATTAAAAGTGAACAACGTGCTATTGATGTCGCGTTTAGCAGTATGTAATGCATACTGCTGCGCGTAATTTATTTTTTCATTCCAAATCCGGAAACGGATGGGTTACGTATTTTAGTTACAGGAGAAGCTTATGCAGAATGGATTTCAGCGTCTGACGACGTCGCTGGGTGCTTTGCTGATGTGCAGTGCGTTGACAACGACTGCGGCATTTGCGCAGGATAACTCGCTTGGTCAGGGTGACAAATCGATCGATGTAACGACCGAAGGCAGCCTGGTCGATGATACAGCGACAGAAGAAGCTGTAAAGGCGGCGATGCAGCGAGATACCGGATGGTATCCGAAATTGAGAATCGGCGGCAGTGTATCGATGAATTACAATCGTGACGTAGATGGCGTCAACGATGGTATTGCACTGACATTTGGCGTATTCCTCAAGGGCGCTCTGGATGCAGTTTATAAGAATTTCGAGTGGCAGAACAAACTCGAAATCGAGCATCAGCAAACCAAAACGCCAACGATCGACGATTTCATCAAGACGGCAGACAAAATCGATTTCCAGACCCTGGTATTGTTCCGCATTCCCAAGGCCGAATGGTTGGGACCTTTCGCCAAATTCCGTCTTCAGACATCGATCTTCCCGGGTTATTATCTGACCGATAAAGACGTCTATGTCCGTTATTATCATCAGGACACCAAGATCGACGAAAAAGGCAACATGCATAATGAGAATGGTCAGGATGTGCCCAATCTCCTCAAGCAGACCCGCCTGAAAGCCCAGAATTCCGTTCAGCTTTCGGACTATTTCGAGCCATTGATTCTTTCGGAAGGCGTCGGCCTTTTCATCAATCCCTACACCAGCGAAATGCTGACGATTCAGTTCAAAGCGGGTGTCGCGGGACAGCATCTGTTTGCGGATGGCGCACATGTTTCGTTTGATGATGACGACGACGATCAGTACTACGATGTGAAAGAAATCTACGACACCCATTCATTTGGTGTCGAGGGCGAACTCGAACTTTCGGGTGTGTTCGTCGATTATGTGAACTGGAATGTAACGGGCGGCCTTTACTACCCGCTGCTGATCAGCGACGATCACAATCTCAAGGACGAAGAGCTGATTCACGCCCAGATCGAGGCCAAGATCAGCGTCAAGCTCGCTTCATGGGCCAGCCTGGATTACGGTCTCATCGTGAAGAGACAGCCTTTCGTCACGACCGAATGGCAGATTACAAACACGCTGCTGTTCAACGTCGGTTTCGATGTTTTCCACTAATCCACGAGAATTGGTGTGAGAAAGCCCGCTCCGATGGAGCGGGCTTTTTTTTTGCCGGCGTATTCGGCGCATGCCGAATAGACGGCAACACGAGCGTATGCGCAAAGCGCATAGCGAGTTAAAAAAAACACACACAACATTTATTTCTGCATACAAATTCTGTATGTTGCGCCCGTCCGATTCGGACAAACAAGGGAGAACAGAATGAAACCAGCCAAAATACTTGTTCCGATCGTATTTTTTGCGATACTTGGCGCATGCGAAGCAAATACAAACCAATCGTCAGACCCGATTTCCAGCCCGGTGATATTGCGTGAACTGCCGATCGTGAACGGCAAACTTGTGACGGGTGACAACCGGCTTTCGACGGTTGCACTGCTGTATGACTATGGCAATAACCACTACAGCTCATTTTGCACAGGAACGCTGATAAGCCCGAATTACGTGCTCACGGCATCGCACTGTATTTCAAACTGTGCTGGCGACGACAGCAATATCGAGAGTTCGCGCTATGCGATGCGGGTTGGCATCGGGCAATCCGAAAACAGCCTCAGGAGTGTTTACAAAATTTCTGAATTTTATCCACATCCGGATTTTAAGTGCAGAGGCAATGGCACCAGCAGCTTTGACATGAAGAATGATGTCGCAATTCTGAAGCTTGCGAAACCGGTGCCGCTTTCAGAAGCACAGCCAACGATGGTGATATCTCCAAATCTCGACATGACGCCAGCCGAGGTCGATGCGAAATCCGTGAAAGTCACGGCTGTCGGCTTTGGGCGCACCAAGGGTGAAGATGGCGCGCCAAGCGGTGTAAAGTACGAAACGACGCTTCCGGTGACCGCATATTGCCCAACCCAGCGCAAAAAAAGTGCGCAATGCAGTTCTTCGTATGCCAGTGGCGAATACGGCTTTTTGTTTACCTTTTCATCGACGACAGGAACGTGCCAGGGTGACTCGGGCGGATCGCTGCTTTGGAACAAAGACGACATGGAATATGTCGTGGGCATCACAAGCTACGGACCTGAAGGATGTCTGACATATTCGGCATTTACAATGGTGAGTGATTATTACGATTTCATCTCGGAACATGTACCGGATCTCGGCGCTGCGTTCCCCGAAGACTGCCACAACGGCGTCGACGACAACGATGATGAGCGCACCGATTGTGATGATCCCTATTGCTTCAGCGTTCCTGTGTGCATTCCCGAAGACTGCCGGAACAAAAAGGACGACAATAAAGACGGATACACGGACTGCGATGATCCGACGTGCTTTGATAACATCGCATGCCAGCCGGAAATATGTGACGACGGATTTGACAACAATGGCGACAACTATATCGACTGCAACGATCCGCAGTGCAAAGGCAAGCTGATTTGCGAGCCCGAAATCTGTGACAACGGCGTCGACGACAACGGCAACAACCTCATCGACTGCGACGACAAACAATGCGCCTCCCAGCTGATCTGCCAGCCGGAGATCTGTGACAACGGTGCCGACGACAACGGCAACAACCTCATCGACTGCGACGACGCTCAGTGCGAACGAACAACGATCTGTCTGCCCGAAATCTGTGACAACAACGTCGACGATAACGGCGACCAAAAGATCGACTGCGAAGATCCCAAATGCCGGCGCGCAACTGTATGCCAGCCAGAGAACTGCATTGACGGCATGGATAACAATGACAATGGGCTCACAGATTGCCAGGATCCGCAGTGCGCAGATTATATCGCGTGCCAGCCGGAGATTTGTGACGACGGCAATGATAACAACGACAACGGCCTCACAGATTGCGAAGATCCCGGTTGTGAACAGCATTCCGCATGTCAGCCAGCCGGGAGTTCAAGCGGCTGCGCAACATCGCCTCGATCGAATCATTCGTCGGGATGGGGATGGCCATTCGCTCTCGCGATCATCGCGATCATAGGCAAATCAAGGCGAAAAATCAGTCTGTAGGTGTTCTGTTTTTGTTCTTCAGAGGCCATCTTTCGGGATGGCCTTTTTTTTTGGCAATGATTTACCAGCGAGTGCTGAACAGTTGTTACTGTTCAGCCCGTATGCGCTTTCTAAGCTTAGTGTTTGAAGCGTGACAAGGCCTAAGGCCTAAGGCAGGAGTGTATTAAACTCAATGGCCAGGCTATTGTCAGAATTTATGTCTTACCCAAAGGATTGTTGCCTCCTGCCTCCTGCCTCCTGCCTTACATCCTGATGCCTGGATTGATCCCCATAACGTCCTTTAGATGGCAATATGGGGCTGAATTGTTACGAACAGTTTCTTTTTGATACGTGTGTTGCTTGCATGATATATGGGTTGTGTATTATGATAATGTGCAGTGGAGTAATGATTGTTGTGTAGTGCTTATTTTCCAAAAGGATTCGGACGTTATGGCAAAGAAAAAGTCTGGTTCAAAGCAGGGGACTGAGCAGGCGCTTCAAGAAGAAGCGGCTGTAGCATCCGAAGTGAAAGAGGTTGTCGCAGACGCAGAATCGAACGACAAGCCTGTTGCCGAAGATGGCGGTTCAGAACCAACCCAGACAACAGGTGAGGTGCGTCTGCACGAATCAGAATCGAGAGATCCCCAGATGCTGACGCGCCTGCGCGCCGAAATACAGTCGCCATCAGACATCTACCGGGATGCACAGCTTTTTGCTGCCCAGAATTTCGATATCGTCGCGCTGCTCAAAAGTGGTGAACCGATTCTAACGCACAACGTCGTCGAATTCCTGAGAACACTGGAACGCTGGTATCCTGCGGCGAGCATTGGTCTGGTGAGCGAAGAACCCCGCACGCGTGAAGTCACCGAACGCTATTTCCTGTTCAGCCTCAAGAACGGTCTCGTTTCTTGCAATGAATTCGTCGATGTGATGGTAGATTGCGTCGAATCAGCCGAAACACCCCGAAAACGCGAACTCTATGTCACATTCGTCGAAAAAGTCCGTTCCTCACTCGTCGGCATGATTTCACAGCTGCTGTACGAAGTGCCGCTGCTCCAGAATGCGCTCACAAAACTTTGCAGCATCCTGGAACCCAAAACCGTCAACCAAATGCTTTACGATTCGAACACCGAGATTCGAATCGCCGTGATCCGCAGCCTCATGAACCGCCCCAGCCTCGAGATGAACGATCTCGCCGTGACGCTCATTCTGCTCAAGGATCGCGATAAGAAAGTCAACATGGCTTTGATGAAGCTCTATGCAAAATTCCCGATTTTCCCGGAGCTCGTCATTCCCCAGGTGCTCGAAATCGTCGTCGATGCAGACAAGGAATTGCGGCCGCTTATCGATGATATGTTCCGCAGCTATGGCAACGATGCCGTCGGACCGGTCATCAATGCACTCAATGATGCACAAAACGATTTCGAAGAAGCCGTTGCCGAAGTCATTTCGGTTTCGCCCGTGCGCTATACGTCCGCTTTACTCGAAAAACTGTCCAGCCTGCGCACCCAGGACTTCGTGAAACAACGCGTTCGCAATATCCTGCAAACCCATCAGGATGTGCCTCGCAGACCTGAAATCCTGCGCGCTCTGCACGGTTCTTTGGTGCAGCCCGACACCGAATATCCGCAGTGGGAACCCAAAAAGAGCGATGCACCACTGATGATCGACCCCGTCACCGATTACGTCGAGGTCTACAGAAAATCCTTGTCGGATAAGGATATCGCAAAGTTCTCGGCTCAGTGCACAGATGAGATTCTCATCAGCCTGATTTCGGATATTTCTGATATCCCCAAGCGCAATGCCATTCGCGTCGTCGAATACCGAAAAGAAGCTTCGGTTCCGGTGCTGAACGTGATCAAAATCTGCATGAAATCAGCCGTGCTCGAAACCGCTCACCTGGCCATGCAGGTCATGCTCAAACTCGAGAAAAACGAAGAACGCATCGTTTCGGCCATTATCGAGGCCATGAAATCCTGCGAATCGGATGAAGTCAAGCAAGATCACATGAAAGTCATCATGAGTGACCAGAAGCTCATCAATATCATGATTCGCGGATTCTATCAGTCACCGCGGCTGTGCGCCAACTTCATCATTAAATTCCTGCATGACAACCCATCTCAGGAAACGCTCGACGGCATCTTTAAAGGATTGGATAGAACGCAGTCTGTCGCATGTATTTCCGAAACAGAATTTGCTCTGATGCAGGCGACACCGTCTCTGGGAACGCCAAAACTCCGTGCAATTCTGATGAATCTGGTGAAGGAGCCCATTTCGTTCGGACACTATGGATTCCTGACGCGATTGTACGCGCTCAAACTCATTCAGAAATACCTCCGTTTCTTCAATACAGAACGCGATCACTCGCTGATTCAGTCGTTGCAGGCATTCTACAAAGAAGAAAAGAATGTGGAGCTGAAAGATTTTGCCAAAAAGCTCCTCAAGAATCAGGGCGAGGAGATTTACGACTTCGAAGATGAAGATGACAATTTCGAAGACCTGGAAGAAGATCACGAAAAGGATTGATAAAAAAAGCACCCGATTGGGTGCTTTTTTTGTAATGATTCATTGGTAACTGTTCAGCCCTAAGCCTGGTTATATTCGTGGTATGTGTATCTGCGCCGGACCTGGTATTACAGCCGCAGACCGTGGCGTCAAAACGATCGTCTTTCGGCGCATTTCTTATGCGTTCTTTGCACGACGCGTTCTTGGTTTGCGAGCTTTAGGTTTTTCGCGTTCATCGCTGCGACCGCGATCATTTTGAGCGGCTGAATCCAAAGCACTTTGCTGTTCCTGTTGTGCTGCGCCATGCGCAGCAACGACCTGCTGCTGTTCTCCGGCGGCGGCTGCAGGTGCGGCGGCTGCAGGTGCGGCAGCTTGTGCACCACCCATGGCCTGCTGCTGTTCTCCGGCTGCAGGTGCGGCAGCTTGTGCGCCGCCCATCGCTTGTTGCTGTTCTCCGGCAGCTGCTGCAGGCGCGGCTGCGGCTGTAGCTTGCGCGCCGCCCATCGCTTGTTGCTGTTCTCCGGCGGCTGCTGGTGCAGCTGCGGCTGCTTGCGCGCCGCCCATCGCTTGTTGCTGTTCTCCGGCGGCTGCTGGTGCAGCTGCGGCTGCTTGCGCGCCGCCCATGGCCTGCTGTTCACCAGCAGCACCTGCACCACCAGGATGATACGCGCCGCCCAGCAATACCTGCTGCTGTTCTTCTTCTAAAGCCACCCCATGCTGGAGATCTGATGTCACCTGTTCTGCAGCAACATCTGCGGGCAAATCATCGATATTGTGGTGCTCGATATGCTCCTGAATCAATTCTTCGGCCACACCAGTGTCAGCGGCAATGTCGGCAGCATTTTCAGCAGCCATTACAGGTGGCACATCCGGGATCACCTCTTCTTCAACGATTTCCTCAGTGACCACGGGCTCTTCAACGACTTCCTCAGCGACCACGGGCTCTTCGACGACTTCCTCGGCCACCACAGGTTCTTCGACGACTTCCTCGGCGACTACTGGCTCTTCGACGACTTCCTCTGCGACCACGGGCTCTTCGACGACTTCCTCGGCCACCACGGGCTCTTCAACGACTTCCTCGGCTACCGGCTCTTCGACGACTTCCTCGGCTACCACTGGCTCTTCAACGACTTCCTCTGCGACCACGGGCTCTTCAACGACTTCCTCGGCTACCGGCTCTTCGACGACTTCCTCTGCGACCACGGGCTCTTCAACGACTTCCTCGGCTACCGGCTCTT
>CAMKRB010000067.1 GCA_946415045.1 uncultured Myxococcales bacterium | reverse complement strand
GGGGGCGCCTTTGGGGAGGTGACATACTACGAAATCGTGCGTCTTTCAAATGAATTGCCGCAGATGAATTTTGCACTTGAAACATAGAGCGCAATCGACAAGAATAAATATTTTTGGCGCGTATTTTTTTTGCGCATGGAGAGCTATGATTACTTGTCCCAAATGTCATCATCAGGTAGCCGATGATGCGAGGTTTTGCGGCAACTGTGCGACGCCAATCGTTGCCGCGGGCGCATCCGAAGATGTGGAACTTTCGGACCCGTTTGTCGGCAAATGCATTGATAACAAATATTACATTACAGAGCGCATCGCAGCCGGCGGCATGGGTGTGGTCTATCGGGCCACACAGAAAGGCGTCGGCCAGGATGTGGCCATCAAGCGGCTGCATGCGGATTTCTATCAGGATCCGGTCATCGTCAAGCGGTTCATCAATGAAGCGCGTTCGTATGGCGAAATCACGCATCCCAATGCCGTCAAGCTGCACGATTTGCTGAATGTAAACGGCCAGATCTGCATCGTGATGGAGTATGTGAAAGGCCGCACACTGCGGGATTATATCGACAATCACTACCACTTCAGCAACCGTCAGATCATCGACATCTGTCTGCAAATTGCCGATGCACTCGGCACGGTGCACCGTGCCGGCATCATTCACCGCGACCTCAAGAGCGACAACATCATGCTGGTCGAGACCGTATCCAAACGGTTTTCGGTGAAGATACTCGACTTTGGCATTGCCAAGATTCGCGATGGTTCGGATGTCTCACAGACACAGAACGGTCTGATCGTCGGCAGCCCGGAATTTATGGCGCCGGAGCAGTGTTTCGGCCAGAAAATTGATCACCGCGTCGACATCTATGCGTTCGGCATTTTGATGTATCTGATGATTTGCGAGCAGCTGCCATTTTCTTCCGACTCGGGTATGGCGCTGATGCAGATGCAGATAAGCAAAGCCATTCCGCAAATGACCCGGCCCGATCATACCGAGGTTTTGCCAGGATTTGTCGCCATCGTAAACAAGTGTCTGGAAAAGAATCCCGACGACCGCTACAACTCGTTTGACGATGTGATCGTCGATTTAACCGAGATTCAGGAGGGCCGGCAGACCAGCATTGCGGTGAGCGCAGTTTATGAGACCGTACCGGAACCGGCGCAGGACACCAACAAAACCGTATCGGATGCGCCCAAAGAAGCAGACGACAGCGAGGATGAACCGGACGATGGATTTGTGCTGGATGACGGCGACGAACCCCGGCATTCACTGATGTTTACAATCGATGCATCCGAATCCGAACTGAAGCTTTCGGACGAGGACGACAGCAGCGACAATGATGCCGGTGAGGCCGCCGAAACCGATGACGAAGAAGATGACAACGACGGCTTTAGTCTTGGCAATATCGGTGATTTGGATGCGCCATCCGATCTTTCGGCGAATTCGGTTCACGAAAGCCACACGGGCCGCAATATCTTTGTCGCACTGCTCATTCTCTTGATCGGCGGTGGCGGAGTTCTCTACTATCTGCACAACAGCGGACGCATCGATATGCATCCACTGATTGACCGGGTGATGGGACGTGAAACAAAGCCCGCAGTCACGGAACCGGTCACCACAGATCCCATTGTTCCTGAGACTGTCGCAGTCGAATCCGGCAACACGGCTGTGGCTGCGCCCGAAGTACCTGCGGTCCAGCCGGATCCCGAACCCGCACTTCCCAAGCTGCCGGATCCTGCACCGCCAAGCGCCGTTGCATCGCGGCAAAACATCGATCGCGGCATTGCCCGTGCGACCATGGATCAGGCAGCCAAAATGCTCAAAGGTGCGTCGTTCGACGATGTAATGCCGCTGCTCAGTGCCGTGGAAGCGCAGAAATCCATTCTCACCGAGGCCGATATTGCATTGCATGCGCAGCTGGTCGATACAAAAGAGCGGTATCAGACCATGGTCGATCAGGCCAAAAAGGCCCAGCGCAATATGAAATGTGATACCATCCGTGAGCTGATCGAGCCGCTGCAGGACGATGAACAGGCCATGCGCGATCTTTTGAACAAGCATCTGCAGAAATGCGAATATGTCGAGAAATCGGCGCCGCTTACTGTCGATTAATTTCTACCACGTCGGGGAACCAAGCTATGAAACCCAAAGCCATATCCGGATCACTGCTGCTGATTTCGCTGTTATCGTTTGCCGGCTGCGCGGATCAGGACTATCCCAATGTCGATTACGGCCGCAATTACCAGAATGCCCTGGCTGGGAAAGACGCAGGGCAATGCGTCCAAACCTCGGACTGCATCGATCCCGTTGTCAAAGAAGAATACCGGCAGGTCTATTCCGCACCGTTTGAAGGCAATCAGGCATTCGAAATCAACAAGGATTACGTGGGATACTACGGCGTTATCGATGGTGCATGCCACGAATGGTATAAGGATAAGGACACGCAAAAGCAGATTTATGCCGGCGACATGGATTACATCGAGCTGGATGCCAAACCAGGAACGCCGCTCGTCGTCGATGTGGTGCGGGTTCCGGGGCACAAAACGCAGCCAATCGTGACGCTGCGCAGAAGCGACGGCAGGGATTTGATCTACAGCGGAACCGCCGGTGCCGGCATGGCCCAGATTTCCTTTTTAATGCCCGGCCCCAAAGCCTATATCGCCGTCGAGAATGCCGCCAATTACGCCAGCGCCGGCGTTGATAACTGCTCGCATTACAGCGGGACCGGCGGCGACAAATATCACTACATCCTGACGGTAAAACGCGCCAACTTTAGTCTGGAGCAGTCGGGCACCCTCAAAGGCGACACAGAAGTCCTGTCGATGATGGGATCGCTGCCGGCCCCGGGCTCCACGCAGTATTACGCGATCAAGATACCGATTGGTGCCGATTTTACGGTCGAACTCGTGCCCAACTCTGCGGGATACAGAACGGCCATCACCCCGGTCGATACAGATTATGACTGGAGCATTGCCGGAGCCAGTGAACTAGCCGATTCACCGAATCGATCTTATTCAAAAGAAGATTTCACTAGTTTCACTTACGAAATACCATATGAAAAATACATCTTCGCCGTCTCGGATCTCGATGCCAACTATGGGTATTCCTATACGATCAAAGCAAGGGTCAAATAGTGCACGGCATTACTCATTTTTTACTGTGTTGAACCAGTATGAATCGCCATGAAATAACAGCTTATAGCTTATAGCTTGAGGAATTGTTCCGGAAGACCACTGGTTCTCCACTATAAGCCATAAGTGCTCAGTATTCCTGCTATAAGCCATAAGCCACTCCAACTGAATGATGAATCCATAAATTTAGCCGCAGTATTTTATGTTTCAGGAAGCATTATCCGATTTATTTGGCCCCGGCGTAGGTCTCGTTGGCTTCGCCGTGATGCTGGCGTTGTTTTTACCCAAACTGGTGAAGTGGATGCGCAGCCGCCGTGCCAAACGCGAGGCCAGGGAAGCGCAGAAACCCAAGCCGATGGGCATGCGTTCCATGCAAATCGAGCCATCAGCCGCGGCAGAGTCCATCCCCGATCATCCGGATCACGGGCAGGCGCTTGAATGCTTTAAACCCGACAGAGTCGCCATATTGCTGCAGATCCTGTGCTGGATCCTGCCGCTTGCCGCCGTTTTGATTTTTGTATCCCCGGGCCACCGCAGTTTGTTTGCAATTATGCTGGCAGCCAGCATTCCATTGGCGCTGATAGGGTTATTCGGGCTGTCGCACCTGAATGACCACATCACGTTTTACCGCACGGGCATGACGGGAAAGATCAATGGCAAACCGCTTTCGGTAGATTACAACGCGATTTGTGAAACGAACAAACGCTCAGCGCTTTTGCCGTGGATGGCACCGACCTATTTACTGCATCTGGATGACAACCAGATTGTCACAATTGATGCCACAGCTTATCGCTGCAGCAAGAAGCGGCCAGCGCAGCTGATGGCTGCGCTCGCTCCACGCATCATTTCCAGCGCTGCCGAAGAGACCATGCGCAAAGGCTGAATGACAGCATCCGACACGCCCCCGCAGGGGCGTATCATCCGGGGCTAGAAACGCCCCAGTTTATTGCGCAAATCATTGAGAGCTGCGTCCCTTTGCAAATCCTTGAACGCATCCTCAAGTGCTTTTTCCTCTTCGGTCGGGCCGAACAGATCTTCTTCGGTCACGCGCGAAATATCGAAATCGTCGTCATCGTCCCCCAGATTAAAGCGTTTTTTGGGCTGTGGTTCCGGGCGAGCGGTTCGGGCCATTTGTTTGAGCAAATCCTTTTGCTGCTGGATTTGATCTTTCTGCTGCAACAACAACATTTCCTGCTGTTTTGCCGTATCCAGTCTGGGAATAGCTGAAGCGACAAGATCCTCACGGTTGTTTTGGCGAGCGAGGTCGAGCCGGTATTCCCACTGACGCACTTCATCAGTAGCAGCGGAAAGGGCTTTGTCGATGCCTTTTTCGGCAAGCAGAAGCTTGGTGTATTCAGCGGTAATTTGCTGTTTTGACATGTTATCAAGCCTGGGCAGCAGCATGGGTCCCGGGGCATTGACGGGTGCAGGCGAGGGCTGAATCATGCCCGGATTTGGCATCATGCCCGGATTTGGCATCATGCCCGGATTTGGCATCATGCCCGGATTTGGCGCCATACCCGGATTTGCCTGGGCAGCAGGAGCGGGAGCGGCAGGCCCCACAGCTTCGAATCCCTGCGGCACTGCGGCCTGAGGCGTAATGAAATCCTGTCCCGGCACCATGGTGGGCGTCTGACCAATCGTCTCGAATCCGTCATTGGAGACCTCAGAACGCGGTGTCTGGCTGGTTGAGGCTTTTTCGAGAGCGGCTTCGATGGCATCGGCGCACTTGACGATGCTGGCGTTTGCGGCGATTGCCTGTGCTGCGGATTTGAGTGCGTCGCGCGTCGCCTTGTCCGAAAGCGGCATAGCCAGGGTAGCAGAAAGCTTGATGAGCTGAGGCGCCAGCAGTGCAGATTTCTCGTGTACCATGAAATTGACGCGTGCCGTGGTCTGTCCGGACGAGACGATAACGGCCGGAACGCCGGCATTTTCAAGCCATTCGAGTGATTCTTCATCGCGTTCGTGCGCCACAACGATATCGGCCATTGCGACATAGACCGGCATTTCGTTCATGCGACCGAACATTCTGGCATTGATGTTATGCCGCTGAGCAAACAGGCGCAGCTGCTCGGCTTTTTGACCGTCGCCGCCATGATAGAAAAAGAGCTGATAGGGCATACGCAGCAGCGACAGCTGCACCATCAGATTCTGGATATCCGAAATTGCAAAACCGCTTGCCATGATCAGCAACACCGGTCCAGCATCGTTATTCAGGTTAAAGCGCTTCATCGCATCTTCGTGGCTCACCGAAGGGATGTCCTGGGGCAGCGCGATGTAACCGCCTTCGAAAATCTGCGCGGGATTCCAGTGAATATGCTCGAGATAAGGCCGGAAAGCCGGGTGCGGAATGACCATGGCGTCGAGCATGGAAGGCTGCCATGTGCGATCGAGTACAGTTTTGGGGAGCAATCCGATGCGCACGGCATGCGCATTGTCGTTATCGACAGCTTCGGGAGTCGTCACGACAAGCGCGTGATTTTCGGCCGCAGCACGGCTGGCAGCCGGCCCGATTTCATCAAATCCGTCAGCAGTTTTTTCCTCTGTTTTTTCTGCCGGAGCACCCACAATCGGTTCTATTTTCTTGCGCAGGATCTGTATACCGGATTCTGCAACGCTTCGAACGTTTTCGGCGATTCCGCTAAGCTCCTTTGCAGAACGCGTCAGTTCCTCGACAAATCCGCCTCGCTGCGCATGTTTTTTCACCTTTACATCGTGACCGCGGTGTGCGAGTTCATCGGCCAAAGCCTCAATTTCTTCGCGTCTGACCGTATTCTGATCATACCGGATCTCAATCTCATAAGTCTTTTTATCGTCAGCCATCGAACCTCTCCTTTTGACGTGGGAAATCCACAACAGCGCGATATTTTGCCAGTAATCGCCATTGCATGCAATCAAAAGTGGGGAATTTGGGCGGCAAAAAATCCACTTGCGCGCCACCACGCTGTGGTATAGAAAATATTGCCGGGGTTTTGGCAATCATCGCCGGACTGAGGTGGGAGAAGCATTTGGCCTTTCACTTTTATCCTTCCAAAAAATCTTCCAATACATCCCTCCTTTAAATTAACCTACTCATTTCAACCCCATGCTTCTTCCGCCTGAGTTCAGCGATTATTTTGCTGGGGGGGCATGGCCCCCTGCGCGGCTATTGGCGCGGCGTATCGAGCGCAGCGAGGTAGACGCGCCCGCAGGGCGTATCGAACGCAGTGAGATAGCCCGCGCCAATACGCCACTACCCCCGAAGCGGGGGCAAGCCCCCGCAACGCCCCCAGATTCCGGATATTTTCAAAAGTGACGAAACAATATGGATAGACCGCTTGCGCTGTACAGACGTTATTTATGGGAATCGAAGAACATCTCGTGGATTTACACGCCGGATGTCGACAAGCTCCTCGCCTCGCGCCAGCAATATAACGAAACATTTCAAATTGCAGACCAGGAATTATCACAGATTCAGCGTCAGGAGCTGCAGGATCTGATGATTGGAGCGACGCTGGCGTCGGAATCGCAGGTCGAGCGCGACATGTGGGGCTGGACCGTTCGCATTCCGCTCAAGCCGTGGGGTTTGTTTTGCGGCGTCGAGCCCGAGGGAATGGTGTGCACGCGGTTTTTGCATCTTCCGCCTGCGGCATCCGAAGACCCGGTTGGTTCGTTTGCCATCCAGCGTGTTACCGCAGATGCGCCGGTTCGTCAGACATCGCTGATTCCACGCGACACATCCGCTCGCTATCTGGTCGAACAGTATTTCGACGAATCCGAGCAGCTGCCGGCTCGCATTGCCATCGTCAACAACGAAGCGCTTATGGCGCTGAGCATGCCCGATGCCGAATGGTCCATCGTCGATAATCTGAAAGAAAGCGATCTGCTCGCTCTGTTTCACGAATTGCTCAAAGAAACTGACCCGGTGTTCCAGCCATCCGCCAGCACCGCATCCGAAAAGCTCAGACAGCAGTTTGCCGCAGTGCGTGGATCCGTCGGCACATTGCAGGGCGATTTAAAAATCATGCACGAAGCAGTCTATTATTACGGCTGCCGTTGCGATGAAACGAACATCCGCCAGATGCTCGACAATTTACCCGAAGCACAGCGCACCGCATTGTGGGGTGATTTGCCTGCCCTCGAAATCGAATGTCCAAGATGCGGGCGCAAACACACCATCCGTCGAAGTACAACCTAGATTTTGTCCGCAGGATATATGGGCGTGGGGGGCGCATAGCGCGCCCATTTGAACATGGGCCCCGCCCCCGCCACCACCTCCTGCTTTCTCATCCAGCGAGCACACCTCTATCTCGCCCGATCCAAGAGGAAAATGGATGGGAAGAAGGTGAAGCCGGCGCCGGAGGCGTCAATCTGTCCGCCATAACACAGAGCTCGTCAGCCAGTGAATGGTATTTCCTCGTCAGGGATAAAGACAGATGCTATGAAACGGTAACGACCGTTAACGTTTTCTGACGGTGAACATAGAGCGCCTCCGGGAGTGGATGAAGGTAGCCTGGACCTGCAGGCACGAGTGATTTGTGTCTGCGCTTATATATGTGGCAATTGATAAAAAAACGGCCGAAAAAAATGCATTTTTGTGTTTTTTGTCATTTTTTCGAATTGGGATAGAATTTTAAAAAGCATATCAGCCAATTATGGCTATAGCGCAGTAGTGCACGATAAGATCATGGAGGATTAAAGATGTCGGAGCATATTGAGCATCGTCCGGTTATTATTCAGAAATATGGCGGCAGTTCTGTAGCCACGCTTGAGAAGCTGGAGAGCATTGCCAAATGTGTGGTTGCGCGGCATTCCCAGGGTTATGGGGTCGTTGTCGTAGTTTCGGCGATGGGCAATACGACGGACGAGCTGTTAAAGATGGCGTCGAGGATTATGCCGGATCCACCCGCACGCGAGCTGGATATGTTGCTGAGCACAGGGGAGCGCACGACGATGTCGCTTTTGTCGATAGCCATCCAGAAGTATGGCGCGCAGGCGATTAGTTTTACGGGGAGCCAGGCGGGGATAATCACGACGGATTCGCATTCGAATGCGCGCATCATATCGGTGCGCCCGTATCGTGTACAGGACGAACTTGCACGGGATCGCATCGTGATAGTGGCAGGATTCCAGGGCACCAGTTACAAGAATGAGATTACGACACTTGGGCGGGGCGGATCGGATATGACAGCGATTGCGCTGGCGGGTGCGCTTTCGGCCGAAGCATGCGAGATTTACAGCGATGTCGATGGTGTTTATACAGCCGATCCCAAAGTCGTGATTGATGCGCAGAAGCTGGATGAATTGTCGAGTTCAGAGATGCTTGAGATGGCGCAGCATGGCGCAAAGGTATTGCACGACGAAGCAATTTTGTATGCGCATCGCCACCAGATTGCTTTGTATGCGAAGAAATCGCACGATGAAACGTCTACCGGGACTTTTATCCGACCGGACGGGTGGCCGGACAACGTATTAAATAAAGCCCGCATCAAACCGACGGCGATCATGACTGCAAAAAAATCGATGTTTATATGTCTGGATGCTGCCGATACAGGTGCCTGGCTTGAGAGGCTGGCAGCGATCGAGACCATCAAAGTGATGGGGATGTCGGTGATTGGCCGGAGCATCGAAGCCATTCTGGATATCTGGAACTGTCCGGACGAAACGTCGGTACGACGCCAGCTGATTGACGACGCGGATGTGCAGGGGACTGCCTATACAGATATCCAGAATGTGACGGTCACAGGCATGGACATTGGGCGGCATCCCGACATTATCCGGAAGCTGTACGCAGCACTGCAGTCACAGCAGATTACAGTGCTGGCGCAATTTGTCGAATCGAATGCGATTTCGTTCGTCGTCGATCGTTCGCATACAGCGCGTGCCTCACAGATTCTGCATGGGTTTGTGATGGGAGATGATTAAATATTGTGAAAAAAAACTGTAATCATGTAGAATCATGTGGGCTTAATTTTTAATGTCCGAGGAGATATCATGAACAGTAGATTTCATCGCATTATTTTGACAGCATTGTTTGCATGTATTGCGGCTGACGCGTATGCGGAAGGCCTTGATGTACGTCAGTTTTATCCAATCGCAGGAAGTGAAGGCGTATTTAGTGTGGAATCATCCAGAACCATGAAGCATCTGGATTACGATATCAAATTGCTTGGAGATTATGCGAACACACCGCTGAAATACACCGATACCTGGCAGAACAAGGATGTTGCGCTGGACCACCTGGTGAGCCTGTCATTATCCGGAGCCATAGGTGTTCTGGATTTTCTCGAAGTTGGCGTTTCGGTGCCCTTTATTCCATATGAACACTACGACCAGGGATTTGGAGGCAGTTATTACGGTTTTTATTACAAGGGCAAATTTATCGAGATCCCACGTGAACGCGGCGTGATGGGTGATGTTCAGGTCCGCGTCAAAGGCACGATACTCGATCGGGACGATTACAACGGATTTGGCCTGGGTGCAGGTGTGATTCTGTCCATACCAACCGGCAATGATAAAGCCTATGTTGGTTCACCTTCATTCTGGGCTCGCCCGTACCTGATTGCCGACTACGAAATCGGTCCGGTAGAAATGATGATCAATGCCGGATTTTCACTCAGAGACAAGGGCGAGTTTTTGAATTATACACTTGAGCATGGCTTTAATTATGGCTTTGGTGTGAACTATCATGCCGTTACAGACTGGCTGGATGTGAAGGGCGAGATTTATGGAGAAACGCCGCTGAGCGACAAGGCAGGGGATGATTATCAGAATTCGGCGGAATTCCTGCTTGGTGCAATGCTGAAGACGCCAATTGGTTTGAATGTGACTGCGGGAGCGGGCACAGGCATTGGTTCTGCGGTTCGGAATCCCAAATACCGTGTATTGTTTGGCGTCGAATACCATCCCGCCAATAAGGATACCGATGGCGACGGCATCTATGATCGCAAGGATGCCTGTCCTGAAATTCCGGGCGTCATCGAATTCGAAGGCTGTCCGGATCCCGATGAAGATCAGGATGCCTGGTGCTCCCCCTGGCTTGTCAGCGAAGAGCTTGCAACGAAATTCCAGTGTTCACGCACGGATGAATGTCCGTCACTCGCCGGCATCGATGAGTTTATGGGTTGCCCGAAACCTGATCAGGACAGCGATGGCTGGTGCGATGCCTGGATAACCGACGAAGAAACCGCCGTCAAATACGGCTGCAAGCTGACGGATGCATGTCCCGAAATCGCCGGAATCGATGAGTTTAACGGCTGCCCGAATCCCAATACAGACGGCGATAGCTGGTGCGATCCATGGATTACCGATCAGGCGACAGCCGACAAATACAGCTGTCAGATTGGCGACAGATGTCCCGAATTGCCAGGTCTCGACAACTTCAGTGGCTGCCCGGATGCCGATGCCGATGGCGATGGCATTTGCGCTTCGTTCGTCGATGAACTCGGCCTGCTCGATCTCTTCTTCTGCACCGGTCAGGATCTGTGCCCCGATCTGCCCGAAGATTTCGACGGTTTTGAAGATGAAGACGGTTGCCCCGAACCCGATAACGATCACGATGGCATTTGTGATGCGTGGGTATCTGAAACAGGTGTGGCCGATAAATTTGCCGACGCATGTCACGGCGTCGATAAATGCCCCGATCAGCCCGAAACCATTAACGGTTACAAGGATGATGACGGCTGTCCTGATGAAGGCAAAGGCAAACAGCTCGTCTTTGTCCTCGAGGATAAACTTGAGATCCGCGACAAGATCTTCTTCGATAACAACAAAGCCACAATCAAGAAGAAGTCCTATTCTCTGCTCAATCAGGTCGCCCAAACCATTCAGGCAAATCAGGATATCAAACATATCACCGTTCAGGGACACACCGATGATACCGGCAAATACGAACGCAATATGATCCTCAGCCGACAGAGAGCGCAGTCCGTCGTGGATTATCTCATCAAGAAGGGGGTCGATCCCAGCCGCCTATCATCTATTGGCTTCGGTCCCGATATGCCCATCGATCCAGCCAAGACTTCCAAAGCCAGAGCTTTGAACAGACGCGTCGAATTCGTTATTGACGAGCGCAAATCCAAATAAATAAATCACAAGCACCGAGGTGAGGTTCCGGATGGCTAAAAAGACGGTTTTACCACAGGATTCAACGCTTTCAGGCGATTCAGAACAACAGGATTCGACGCGTTTCGACGATTCAGAACCGTCGAATCCATCACCGCGAAAAAGACGATCATCACGCGCCCCAAAACAGGAACAGGAACCTGTCGAAGAAGAGCGTATGATCATTGAGCGTCCCACAAGGCGTTCTGCGCGTTCACAAAACCAGGAAGATACACCTGTCGCCGAAGAACGCATGATCATCGAGCGCCCCGTCAGCCGTTCGTCACGTGCTAAAAAGCAAGCAGAAGAAAATGTCGCCGAAGAACGCATGGTGATTGAGCGCCCTACCAAACGATCGACCCGCACCAAATCCCAGGATGCATTCCCCAGTTCCGAAGAGCACCTGGTCGTTGAACGCCCCGTAAAACGGTCGTCACGTGCCAGTGTCGCTAAAGACACAAATGAACCCGACGACCGCATGGTTGTTGAACCTGCGAAAAAAAATGCGCGTTCCGAAGAAAACTCGGGGACTTCCGACGCTCAGACGCCGAGCCAAAAGTTGGATGCATCCCATAAAACTGACGACCGCATGGTTGATGAACCTGCGAAAATAAATGCGCGTTCCGAAGAAAGACCTGGGACTTCCGACGCTCAGACGCCAAACCAAAAGTTGGATGCAGCAAATGATTCCAAAGCAGCGGAATCAAATGGGCAAACCATCTCTGTAGAATCCCAGGCGTCATCGGGCAAAACGCTCGTCATGGGCCTGTACAATCCGGCGATGATCAAGCTCAAACGCCCTTCGGGAAAGCGACAGGCCCCCGTTTCTGAGGATGCAAACACAGCAAAGCCCACAACGCCAGCACCAGCATCCCCAGCAGCTGCAGCATCTCCCGCAGCTGCAGCATCTCCCGCAGCTGCAGCATCTCCCGCAGCTGCAGCATCTCCCG
>CAMKRB010000066.1 GCA_946415045.1 uncultured Myxococcales bacterium | reverse complement strand
CAGTATCTCACTCGTATCGGGGTAATGCTATATCCACACTGGTTAAACATAGCCTTTTTAAATGCGGTATCCCTGCATTTTCACTCATTGATAAGTCCGTCTTAACAGAACTGTGACATCGCATCCCTTTTTGCAGACAATGCCAAACAAAAAAGCCGCTCACAAGGAGCGGCTTTTTGATGCATCAACGTCCGGACTAATTGCGACGCCGTCTTCTCAGGAAGAAGCCACCGAAGATGGCACCGATCGCCAAAGCCCATGGCATCGCGCCAGTTGGGTTCGCAGGTCTCGATGTGCTGC
This sequence comes from uncultured Myxococcales bacterium, assembly GCA_946415045.1. Lineage (GTDB taxonomy): Bacteria > Myxococcota_A > Bradymonadia > UBA4248 > UBA4248 > UBA4248. The sequence goes on along the minus strand of CAMKRB010000066.1, from coordinate 12,064 downwards.
AGCCGCAGTCTTCATCATAGAATACGACCTCGGTTTCGGTGTCTGAACCAGGATCCACCGGACCGGGTTCGGGGCCAGGTCCAGGATTCGATCCACAGACGTCACCTTCGTCGATCTCGTGATCACAGTCATTATCCCTACCGTCGCAAATCTCTTCACTCGGCTCACAATTGTCGCAAACACCGTCTTCGTCGATCGCTTCATCGCAGTCGTTGTCCACACCATCGCAAACTTCTTCCGAAGGCTGGCAGGGCGTGTCGCAAACGCCACCTTCATCGACCTCATTATCGCAGTCGTTATCCTGGCCATCACAGACTTCTTCCGAAGGCTGGCAGGGCGTGTCGCAAACGCCGTCTTCATCGACTTCATCATCGCAGTCGTTATCCTGTCCGTCACAGACTTCTTCCGAAGGCTGGCAGGGCGTGTCGCAAACGCCGCCTTCATCGACTTCATCATCGCAGTCGTTATCCTGTCCGTCACAGACTTCTTCCGAAGGCTGGCAAGGCGTACCACACACGTTATCTTCGTCGATCTGACCATCGCAGTCGTTATCCCGGCCGTCGCAAACCTCGGCCGAAGATACGCATGCCTTTTTAAGCGGCCCGCCGAACCGATAGGTCGAGGCATATTGCGTTCCATTCCAACCCGCAGTATCGCTCAGCGGAGCACCCACAAACCGGTCAAATCCGCTGCCATTGAATGCAAAGCAAATCGCAGTCTCCGAATTGCGGCCGCAGATATCCATCTTCCCGTCGCCGTTCATATCACCCATGTGAATCGTGTGATAAACTGCGGGAACATTACCCTTGCTGGGATCGCCGAAATCTTCAATCAGATAGGTCGTCGTATCAAATCCGTTGCCGGTCGACAAAAAGCACTGAACGCCTTTATATCCTCTGGAACAGATATCGTCTTTGCCATCCCCGTTGAGATCACCGAACTGAATGGGATGATAGTATTCGGCATTGTTCCAGCCACCGGCATCCGACCATTCGGGACCACGAATCTCATTGCTCCAGCCATTGCCGGTCGACAGATGACACCGGATGCCATTGCTGTCACGGGCACACAAATCGGCTTTTCCATCACCATTGATATCGGGCATGCGAATCGTCGAATAATACTCGGGTTTTGCCCAGTTGGGATCGCTGAGCGCAGGACCATCGATCTGCGCACCAAACGCATTGCCCTGTGAATGCCAGCAGCGCCATCCCGAAATACCACGGCCACAGACATCCGCCTTGCCATCGCCATTCACGTCGGCAACCCGAATCGTCGAATAGTACTCAACATTGCCCCATCCCTGGTTGTCGCCGAGGTCGCCAACCGACACCGCCGAAGATTCAAATCCGGACCCGTTCGACAGATAGCATTTAAAGCTGTCCTTGAACCGCGCACAGAAATCAGCTTTGCCATCGCCATTGATATCGGCCATCTTGATCGTCGAATAGTATTTGACATCATCGTAGCCATCGGCGTCGCTCATCGCAACAAAACCGCCCTGTGTAAACGATGTCCCATTCGACAAATAACAGCGAAGTCCGCCGCTGTCTCGTGCACAGACATCCGATTTACCATCACCGTTGACATCGGCAAACCGGAATGTCGTGTAATACTGCGGCTTATCCCAGCCATTGTCATTGCTGAACACATCAGAAATCACGGCTTTGGTCGCAATATCCTTCTTGGGGAAGATACATTGTAATCCCAATGCGCCGCGAATGAAGATCTCGGCCACGCCATCGCCGTCGATATCGGTGTTCTGTGGCTCGTAAACCGAAATCAGCTCAAGACCGCCGCCAAAACCACCCACCGGACACGTGTAATCTTCGATCGTGACATAATCAAACGGATTATAGTGGCTGCTATTGATCCACACCGAAAAATGCAGGTGCTGCCCCGTCGAGCATCCCGTCGTCCCCATCTTGCCAATCACATCGCCACATTTCACGTGAGCGCCACTGTGAACCAGCTTCTGCTTGAGATGCATATACACAGTTTTGTAGCCATTCGCATGCTGTATCGTCAGCGAATTGCCCATCGAATTGTCGCATACACGGCATGTACCATACGATGGATCGTATGTACACTGTCCGGACGACGTCGTCTCGCCCACCACATCGCCATCGGCCGCAGCATAAATATCGATATCGCCACCGCACGCAATATCAATGCCGTTGTGAAAAGACTGCCCTCTCGGACCATAGTATGTCGAAATGTAGACAGAACAATTATCACTCACAGGCCATGAAAGACTTTGTGCCTGCGCCGACATTCCCATGCCACACATCACTCCAGAAACGATACCGATCGCCAAAATCCGCCCGATTCGACTGTTCATAAACACCTCAGATGGTACAAAAACCCCAAAAACTTTCGCAGCCAGCGAAAATTGTACATAATACACCATTTACCATTCAGAATGGTGTTTATCAAGCAGTTACCTTTGGTATATTGAATTATCATTCACACATCCCCCTCCGAATCATGGCGCGCTGCAACTTTTATTTGCATTTTACCCCCCAATTCATTACTAAAAGCCGCCCCGCGCAAGGGCAATAAATGATGAAATCGCCGGGGGTTGTTTGTCCCCGTGCATTATCAAGGCATTCAGCGAATGATTTATAACAATATTCTCGAAGCAATCGGTCACACGCCAGTGGTACGCCTGGCCCGCATGGTGGACGAAACGCGCAGCGCCCGCGTGCTCGTCAAATACGAAGGTCTCAACGTCGGCGGCTCGATCAAAACGCGCACAGCCTATGCAATGATTCAGGCTGCAATCAAAGATGGCCTCATCCACGGCGACACGATCATCGTCGAACCAACCTCCGGCAATCAGGGCATTGGCCTGGCCCTCATCGGCGCGGTCATGGGCATTGAAACGATTATCATCATGCCCGACTCGGTCAGCGAGGAACGCCGCAAACTCGTCAAACATTACGGAGCCGAAGTCATTCTGATTCATGATGCCGGCAACATCGGTGACTGCATTGCCGAATGCGTCGAAACAGCCAAGCGTATGGCCCGCGAAAATCCCAATGTTTTCGTGCCTCAGCAGTTCGACAATCCCAACAATCCGCTCGTACACAAACATCACACAGCTCTTGATCTGCTCGAACAGGTCGCCGGCCCCATTCACGGTTTCTGCGCTGGAATCGGAACCGGCGGCACGATCTCGGGCATCGGCGAAACGCTCAAAGCGCTCAATCCTGATATCGAAATCTGGGCCGTCGAACCCGAAAACGCCGCCATTCTTGCCGGCGGAAACATCGGCACGCATCTGCAAATGGGTATCGGCGACGGCCTCATCCCCAAAAACCTCAACATGAATATCTACCAGCACATCCACATCGTCACGGACGAAGTCGCCATCCAGACCGCCCGCGATCTGGCCAGAATCGAAGGCCTGATGTGCGGTATATCCAGCGGTACAAACGTCGCCGCCGCCATCGTACTCGCCAAAAAACTCGGCCCCGGAAAAACGGTCGTCACCATCCTCCCCGATACCGCCGAACGCTACTTCAGTTCGCCCTTGTTTGCTGAATAAGCGTTGTTTTTTTTGAAGCAGGGGCTATTGGCTTGCGCCAATACGCCCTCTGCATGCGTCTATTGGCTTGCGCCAATACGCCGCATATATTTTGGCTCTGTTCAACGAACGTGGATATGAAAAAGTAAGGTTATTTGCTTTTCGGCCACGAGCGATGAGCAATGAGCCACGAGTGTTCATTGGCCAACTCGACGCTCGATGCTCGGCGCTCTTTGCCAGTATCTCACACGTATCGGCGTAACGCTATCTCCACACTGGTGAAACAGAGCCTATAGTTTTGGGGCATCAGATATACCGAATCAGCGTTTCGATTGAAGTCGTCATGGAAATGGACTGCGCCTTGTTCTGCCATGCAATATCGAATGCGGTACCGTGGTCTACCGATGTGCGCAGGCACGGCAATCCCAGTGTGGCCGAAATCGTGCGCTCAAAATCGTAAGTTTTGGCAGCAATATGCCCCTGATCGTGGTAGAGCGACATCACCGCATCAAAACGCCCCTCTGCAGCTTGCGCAAAAACACTGTCAGCACCGATGGGATCGCTGATATCCACACCGATATTTCTCAGTATTTCTGCGGCAGGAATCAGAATCTCAGCCTCTTCGGTTCCGAATTGACCGCCATCACTGGCATGCGGATTCAGCGCAGCCATCGCCAGATGCGGCTTCTTAAATCCCAGCTGCATCATATGTTTGTGCATGGTCTGTCCAAATTCAACAACGCGGCCGCAATCCAGCGCATCAATGGCCTGTCGCAGCGACAGATGCCGGGAATAGAAGAAAATGCGCAGATTTCTTGTAATAAACATCGTCACCGGAGATGACGCATCCAGAGCTTTTGCAAGCATCTCGGTGTGACCAATTTCGGGCACACCAGCCATCCGCATCGCCCCTTTATGTATCGGACCTGTGCAAATGCCGTCCACGCCATGTTTTTTTACATCGCGGCATATCTCTTCAAGCGCCTGATGCGCACAAAACGCACAATCCCCCGACATCACACCGGGTTCAAAATGTGCAATCGGCTTGCCGGAATCAATAATATATATATTTCCTGGTTCTTCGGCCTGCACCGGGTAATCTATCTTTGTCACCATGAGTCCCGGTGTGAACTGTGCGATCGCTTTATAGAACAACGGCACATTCGCATATACAATTGGAATTGTATTGTATTCTGCAAGCTGATTCTGCAATTCATGCTGATACAATGCTTTTGCAGTAATCTCGTATCCGATGCCGGCTGGATCCCCCGGCGCAATGGCGATTCGTTTCATATCAATACTGTCTGGCACCAAATATCGCGGTACCGATGCGTATATGCGTGGCGCCTTCTTCGATGGCAACTTCAAAATCGTCGCTCATCCCATAGGAAAGGACCGTCAGTTTCTGCGCACGCGTCTGATTCACCCGGTCAAATATCTGATGTATCTTTTTAAAGTAGGGTCTGGAATTTTCGGGATCCTGTCCAAGCGGTGGAATCAGCATTAATCCCTGCCAGTTCAGGTGAGGACATGCTTCGATTCTTTGCGCTGCAGCATCCAAATCGCGGGGATCCATACCGGTTTTCTCGGTATCTTCATCGCCGATGCGCAGTTCGATTAACAGATTCTGCCGCATATCTGGATACCGTTCGGCCATGATGCGTTCGATGGTTTCGATGAGCGCAATGGAATCGACCGAATGGATGAGATGCGGCGGGAAATCGAGCAACTGCCTGACTTTATTGCGCTGGAGATGACCAATCAGATGATAGACAGCCTGCGGATAGCCGGTAAGAATCTGGCGTTTTTCGACATATTCCTGAACGTAATTCTCGCCAAAGTGGCGCAGGGACGTCGTTTCGAGTGCTTCTGCAATTGCAGATGCCGGATGTTTTTTGGAAACGCCGACGAGAGTGATCTCGCTGCGGTCACGTCCACAGCGTTCGCACGCCCGACGAATACGCGATTCGATTGTATTTAAGTTCTCTGCAATAGATACCATAACTAAAAATCAAACCCAACGCCAACGGATGTATATTGATCAGAAACGCTCACCACCGGGCGAACATTGGAAATGGCCTTATTTTTTTCGCTGAGATTGGAGAGCTCGTACCAGAGCAAAGCCCCGATAAGTGCGCCCGCCGCAGATCCGGCCCAAAGCGTCAGCATGCCGGTATCGGTATCCTTGAGGAATCCGAGCACGCCAAGACCGCCGCCAGCCACACCGCCAACAGCTGCACCTGCGTATGGCGTCCAGCCTTTGCCCATGCTGCCGCTGTGATCTCCGACCATATGGACAGCAAGCGCCTCGGTCATCGGCGTAAGGACTGCGGCTATCAAAAATGTGCGCTGAAAGTTCGAGAACTGGTTCTTATCCTGATAGTTCTTGGAAATCTGGCGATCGGAAGCAAAACGACCAAAAATCGCGCCAATACCAAGTGCAGGTGCCACACCAACCAAACCACCGATGATTTCACCGGTAATGCGTTTGGATGCAGGCTGTTGCCTGACCTGGTGATTCCGAACGGGCTGCCATGTGCGATCCTGTGCCATCGCATTCTGACAAAGCAACAACGACAAGCAGAACAGGATAAACGCTGCAAATCTGGTTGAATGTTTAATAAAGGCCATGACTGATATCTCCGGAAATACAAATGACAACGGCAGGCAATCACCTGAAGTAACAGAACCGATACAGCAAAATAGTGATAAAATCAACGGATAGTGGTGGGTGTGTGCAACAGCGGCGTATTGCGCAGCAAAAGCCGCTGCCGCCGCGTATGCAATAGCGGCGGAAAGTGAGGGACCGTGTCGTATGGCGCAGCCATAGGCACGGGCACGGTGCAGGCGGCGAAGCCGCCAAACCGGGCAAAAAAAAAGCGCCACTCCGAAGAGCGACGCTACGGCCTCGAAGGCCAGTGGGTGTAGAAGGAATCGAACCTTCAGCCTGCGGATTAAAAGTCCGATGCTCTGCCAATTGAGCTATACACCCGTGGGGCCTGGTGGGTGTAGAAGGAATCGAACCTTCAGCCTGCGGATTAAAAGTCCGATGCTCTGCCAATTGAGCTATACACCCACTAAATAGGTGTAGAAGGAATCGAACCTTCAACCAACGGATTAAGAGTCCGGTGCTCTGCCAGTTGAGCTATACACCCACAAAAGCTACCATACACCCGGTAGGATTCGAACCTGCGACCCTCGGATTCGAAGTCCGATGCTCTATCCAGCTGAGCTACGGGTGCGAAAGGGTGGGTAACGGGGCTTGAACCCATGACCTCAGGAACCACAATCCCGCGCTCTACCAACTGAGCTATACCCACCATCCGCAGGCAACCCGTTTTGAGCTGCCCTCGAACGAGGCGGCTTATAATCCTGTTGGCCGCACTCGTCAATCTTTTTTTTTATTATTTTTTAGTTTTTGACGCGTCTGCGCCGGATGATACCGGCCGCAGTGCCTGCCGCAATCAGCATAAACAGTGGCGCAGACTGACCACCCGAACGCGGGTTGCTGCTGCAGTCAGAATCGGAATGCGCAGGCGGCAGCGCATTTCCGAGGCCGGGGTCGACATCGGAATCACCATCGCCGGGATTGCCGCTGTCGGGATTGGGCTTGGTGCCCTGCTGCGTTCCAGACTGATCAGAGAGCGCTTCATCCACCGGCGTACCATAGGGCGCAACCTGAATCGCATCGAAGAGAACCCGGCGAGTGGCGTCGGAACCGGTTTCACCGGTATAGTCGATGAGCTGGACGTATTGCGAACGATTGGCTGCAAAATCGAAATCGCCGAGCTTTATCCAGCCGGAATGATCCGACAAATCAAGCGACAGGGACTGTGGCGCACCCGCACCCTGAATCGTATAGATGGCGTTGGTCGTCGACGCACCCGCACCGCTCTCGATATATGCGTAAACCGAGTATTTACCGGCCTCCATCACATTGAGACGCCATGTGCCAATCGCTATCGTGGCCTCATCTGTCACCCTCGTATAATACAGGTGATTGCCATATCCGAAACCATACAGCTCCGACCATTTGCTGGAATCGGACATCGTAAAGCAGGCATCCTGTTCATCAATAATTGACGTACCGGCAGGCTTGATCTGGGTCAGGCAGACATTCGGATCGACGGTTCCGCCGTCTTGGACACAGCTGTTGCTTTGACAGACCTCACCTTCGGGACAGGGCGTCGTCGCGGTGCTCCAGACGTTGCAACCGTTCACGTCGGTGCAAACCTTGTAATTCTGACCATCGAGGCAGTTGATCTCACCGGGATTGCATTCATCCTCGCAGGTCGACGGTTTATTGATGCAAACGTTGTTCGAGCAAATCTCGCCTTCGAGACAGGTCTGAGCAACCTGCCACTGATTGCATCCCGTTGATTCATCTTTGGAACAAGCAAGGACCCGGTTGCCATCACATTGCTTGGTGCCGGTCGTACATGCATCGGAACAGGTCGAGGTGCACTCGCCACCGGAACAGGTCTGGCCGCTGCCGCAGGGTTCTGCAGCAGACCACTCGGTGCATCCGCCCGATCCCTTCACACACGTCTGAACGCCATTGGCTGCGCATTGTTTTGATCCCGCATTGCAAGCATCTGCGCAGGTAACCGCATCTTCAAATTTGATGGCATCGAATACGATGCGTTTGCCATTTTTATCCGTATAAGGCTCGCCGGAATCATCCGAAAGCCGTACCCACTGATCTCCACCAGGCGCAAAGGTGAATTTGCCCAGCGACACCCAGCCCGATTTTCCCGACAGATTCATGATAACCGACGTTTCCTTGCCGGATGCACGGACTTTGTAGGGCGCTGTTTCGCTCATCGCGCCAACGCCTGGCTGGATATAGGCCAACACCTCGTATGTACCGGCGCGCGTTACGTTAATATTCCACGTACCAACGGTCTCAGCCGCCTTATCCCAGACGTAGGTGTAATACAGATGATTGTCGTGTCCCTGATTGACTTCGAACCACGAGCTGCTCGACGATTTGCTGAAGCAGGGATCGCGGTCGTCGATAATGATCCCAGACTGACTCAGCTTCGTTTCGCACTTGGGAGCATCGGCCACACAGCTGCCTTCGGCTTTTTCTATGACGATATCATCGCCATAGAAATAGCGCAGAATATCCTGCCAGACATAGCCATGATTGGCCAGACAGCTTGCGCCGTTCTGAGCCATACAACCACGGTTTGCGTAATTGCGGGGATCAACCCATCCCAGCGAAGTCTGAGTGATGTTTGAACCGCTTTTTCCCTTGTTGTAGGTGACGTGACGCTGCACATTCACCCAACCTTCCTGACCGCTTGATACCGTGGGCTTGCACGAATCGTTCAGATAGTTGGTCCTGACACCGGAAACATAAAAACCAGCTGTAATCACGCCATTGTAGGTCATGATATAACCGGAGGTGGCGTTGGTCGCTTCCTGACATGCGGCAAATTGCGCAGCGTTTGGTGCACGGCTTTCGCACTTGTATACCTGATCTCCCTGACTGTTGCTCACCGGCGTATTGCCTGTACTGATTTTGTAGTACGCAAACGTTCGCGCTGCAGCTGCCTGCGCATTCAACGCCTGTGTCGGCGCATTGCCGTTTTCACACCAGGTAGTATTCGGCACATAATCGGTTTCCATCTGAACGGTTCCATAGCCGCTTACTGCTATGGAACAATAGGCAGTAAGCGGCGATTTTGTAACCACATAATCAGACATCATGCCGTATTCATTGCATGAATCGTACATGCAGTCGTCTTCGATACATCCCGTGAACATGCAGGCCGCAATACCTGCAAGACAAATCATCCGATGACGCTGTTTCATATTCGCTCCGTTATGGCTGAAATCCATATAATTGCACTCAGAATTCACCGCAGATATTATAGCAGTTTTTTTTATGTTTTTCTTAAAAAAAAGCGCACAGTATCTTTTCACCAGCCAGTCTCGATTCGTCAGTCGGGCATTGTGGATTTCGAACGCTAATGGCGTCCTGGCGAGGAAGTGACGAAAACACCGGCAATAGCATGACCACACGACGCGCATTTGTCATCTTTCATGCCGCAAATCCGTGTATGATATCCGTGCCGTTCGATGAGTACAGATCCACAAGCCGGACATTTCGTATTCACCATGCCGGGGACATTGCCCAGATAGACATAGCGGATACCGGCTTTTTCAGCCAATGACTGCGCACGAAACAGCGTTTCGACAGGCGTACTGCCGATTTCGGTCGCCTTATATGCAGGGAAAAATGCGCTCAGATGCAGTGGCACATCCACGCCAAGATGCTCGACAATCCATGCAAATTCTGATTCGAGCATCGAATTACTGTCGTTTATCCCGGGAATCAGAAGCGTCGTTATTTCGAGCCAAAATCCCGGCAGCTGATGCAGATATTCAAGCGTTTCCAGCACAGGTCCCAGCGATGCTTTTGCCCATGTTTTGTAAAACTCTTCGCTGAATCCCTTCAGATCCACATTGGCCGCATCCATGGATTCAAACAGCCATTCGCGGGTTTTGTCGGTCACATAACCAGCAGTCACCATGATATTCCCTAAACCGGCTTCCCGAACAGCATGCGCGGTTTCGACGGCAAATTCGCTCCAGATGATCGGCTCGTTATAGGTATAGGCAACGCTGCGGCACTGGTGCGAGATCGCGATATCGACGATTTCCGAAGGTTTGATGTAAAACCCATCCCCATCACTCGCACGGACCTGGGAAATCGATGCATTCTGGCAACCACGGCATTTGAGGTTACAGCCGAATGCGCCAATCGAAAGTGCACCGGATCCCGGATAATAGTGATGCAAAGGCTTTTTTTCGACCGGATCGACATGTATCGACGACAAAAGACCGTGGGAAGTTTCCACGACTTTGCCGTCCACGGCATGCCGGGCACCGCAAATTCCCGTCTGTCCAGGCAAAAGGCTGCAGGCATGCGGACAAATCGGACAAATGACTTTTGGTTGGGCTAAAGACTCAGACATTTCCCTGCACCTCCACAAAAAAAAACCGCGAAATGAGCGCACTCAAATCGCGGCAAGGCATCATCCGACCGGAACGCACTAGAATGTGGTAGACAGCGAGAATCCGGTGAAATCAGGTGTCACCATCGGGGCGAAAGTCGGGACGAAAGCGGTACGACCACGGGAAAGTTCCTCGTACTGAGGCTGAATCGAAACGGCATCGTATACGACGAGAATGATGCCAGTGACAGCCATCGCACTACCGACGCCGATCAAAGCGTAACCGATATTAATGACCTTTTCGTCGTTGCTGTGGCGGTTTTTATCGACGGCCATGGGATTTTTGTAATCTTTGCGATACTGATCCCAATAGTACCAGTCGAGCACAGCGCCGGTGGCAGCGGCTGCGACGCCGACGCCGATGAACGTATAACCCAGAGCCTTGAACAGCGTGGAACGCTTCTGCAATTCTTCGGGGGTAATACCGGCCTTATCGACGATGGCTTCGTAATCGATAACTTCGATGGGCGCGATTGTGAGCATGTTGGCGGGCAAATCGACGACGACGGTATTGAATCCTTTCTCAGTACGGCCAGTCAGGGAGTGTTTGCCGGGAATGACAGCGTATTCAGTGTCATCACATTTGATTTCGCTATCACTGTCGATGGTGACTTCCATTTCCTGCGGCGAGCAGTTCAGCTTGAAGGATGCTGTACATTTTTCGCGCAGCTGCTTCATGGCTTTTTCAGTGACCTGGTTCACGGATTCGGGCGTGATATCTTCATCGTCAAGAATCGGTGCGGTTGCAACGTGCTCAAACGAGTCTTTCGCTGCAATACATTTGTCCTGCTTGAGCTGCGCAAATCCCTGATTGTACCATACCAGATTGGACTCGCCGATCTTAAGTGATGCCGTATAGTAAAGCTCTGCCTCTTTGTAATTTCCGCTGTTGGCTGCTTCTACCGCGCGGTTACTCAGCATGATCTGCTCATCCGAAAGGACGACGCGTTTGCCGGCAACGTTACGGGGTACGGTGTCAGCTTTATTACCACTGGCTTTGCTATCGGCATCATCGTGGGCCTGCCCCTTTGAACTGGCCGATGCAGAGGACTTGCCTTTCTTCTTTGAAGATTTTGACTTCGTCGTGTCTTGCGCCATTGCGGTAACCGGCAGCATAGCTGCTGCTGCGAGTGCAAGCATAAGCGATAACTTTTTCATCGTACCTCCCTGACAACCTGTAGTCTATGCGGCTGTTTTTGCAGCCTGATATTTTACTATATAACAAAAACATATCATTCGCAAACAAGTTTATCTTATCAGTTTTCAAAATGTAACTGTTCAGCCCCAATATGCTATTTTTGACGGCTTACGCTGTAAGCACATGATTTGCGCGGCTACGCGCCGCAGGCGGCAAGGGGCGTTGTTCCGCGAACGCCCCTTGCATTCCCGCGCGGCTGGGGGCGCTGCCCCCCGTCCCCCGTTTTTGTTTCTACATATGCTTCAGTGCGACGGTACAACGCCATCCATGGCGTTGTACCGGTCACTTTTCAAGTGACCCACAGTTCGCAAT
>CAMKRB010000065.1 GCA_946415045.1 uncultured Myxococcales bacterium | reverse complement strand
AGCTGCCCACATGGCAACTGCGGCTATACCAAGGATCTGAATGCCAAGCAGTTTCGTCAACACTTCTGCCCTGTTGACCGGTTTTCTGAGCATCGACTGATCCTGTGCAAGATAGCTCATCAAAAGTGCAGAAAGCGTGCGGACATTATGCTGTCCCATTTCACAGAACACGGCGCGGGCGTAGGTCGTGCCGCGTTTGATGAGATAATCGAGCAAATTTGCCTGATTGAGCTGCACAAACAAACCGTGATAACGGCTTGAAATGCCGGCAGAAATCAGTCGTGCAGTATCGGCAGGCGACAGCCATGTGCGGAAGCAGCTGACCAGTGAATCATCCAGAATATCGGGATTCTGTTCCAGACACTCGTTTTCGATTTCGAACAGCGCATCCAGAAAGACAAAAATGTTGTAATCCTGAATGATAAACGTCCCCTCGCGGGGTTCAAAGTTGAGGATTTTGCGTTTGATATCGAGCAATTTCCGCAGCCGGTCGATCTGTTCATCATCAAAGTCCTTGTCTCGATTGGCGATGATCCATTCGATTTGTTCGGGCGTAAATCCTGCTGCAAGGCGATAGCATTGATTGGCGAGTTCGATATTGCTCCAGTCACCTTCATAAAGATGATTTGCAGTTGGCAGTCCACGAATCTGATCGATGAACCGCGGATCGTCCGAAAGCGCGGGCAAGTGCGTCACTTCAGGCGGCGGGAATGGAATCGGTGACAGGATCTTGTTCAGCCACTTGAGAATGCGGCCGGCATTGTCAAAATGGGCATCCGGAAATGCGCGATCGATGAGCTCCTCGATTTTGTAGCGGTCAATGCCATCCGCATCCATGATACGGCGCGCGGTTGGCAGCAACTCATCTGCAGCCCTGTCATCACCAAACAGAAGGAGGGATCCTGCAAGCGATGAATTCTCGGGAGGAATCAGCTTGGTCGTCCCGAAAATGCCGCGTTCCTGACAAATCTTTCGCCACTGTACGAGGCGATCGAAAAGCTTTTTTGCACCAGGAATATGGGGATAAACGATAACCGATGCCAGATCGTTCAGATAGTGCCCAAGTGGCGCATATTCCAGGATCTCGAGCAACTTGGCCTTTTCATTTTCGGGAATGATGACTGCGTTAAAGAACCGGGCATCGTAAAACCCCGATCCATGCTCGAAATGCAGCACGCCATTGTCGGACATAAACACATCGATATCGTTGATGCGTCCGACGAGTTCCTGAGGAATGGCGCTCACGCTCATCTCACCATTGGACAGCTGCGGTGCGACCTGGCACTGCCAGGAAATCCCGAGTGAACAATCCGAAAGCCCTGTGATGGTATGTGATGCATGTTTTACGCAGACATCGACATCGATTGGATGCTGTGCAGACATTTGCAGATGCGACCAGTTAAAGTCGATCGTTTTGCAAAAGACATGGCAAGTCGATCCATTGATTCGAACGACCGAAAGCGATTCGTTGCTCTGATCGAGCTGCATATTGAAGCGCAAATCGATTTCACCCGAGGTTTTGAGCGTGGCTGTGGGGTCCTTCAAGCCGAGCTCGGGGATTTGAATCGTATCGATCACCGCATGAATCATGTTCTCGATATGGATGTCGGATTCGACCTTGATATCTTCGTCAATTTTGCGCGTCGCAATGAGTTTGAAACTGCCCCGCAGTTCATCGAAAACCAGATGCATTCTGGAGAGCATAAAGGCACTGTCGGGAGAAACAGACATGGAACCAGCCACATTCAAATCGAAGGTATGGATATGGATCTGGTGTGTCACCGCTTCGATTCCCCATTCCACATTGCCATGAATCGGCAATGCATCAAGGTTGATGCGGGTGTCGAGTTCACCGCAGATATGTTCATCGTCGACGTGTATCGAGATGGCACCGGGATGCATGGTAAAACCGCGCAGCAGCTCCAGACGCCCCTGAATGTCACAGCCTTCCCCGAGCATCGATATCTGCCAGCCAGGTTCGGTAAGCGCTTTGCCACAGTTGATCAGAGCAGTCGGCGTCATCGACATCGACAGATGCAGGGGATAAATCTCCTGTTTGTGCAGCAATTCTGCGTGGATGTTGAGCTGCAAGAGATCGACATCGCGCGAGAGCGCATAACGGGCCTTGATTGTAAACGCACTCGCAGGCTCGATATCGCACCGAACCGTGCGCCCGGGATGCGGCATGATTTCGATTGGGACAGACTCGATGTGGGATTCGGCTTCGATAGTCCCCGAAACATCCAGAATCGTATCCAGAATGGTCGAAGACAGCTGGGTAGCCTGTTCCCGTTCCAGATAGAACTGCCCGAGCATGGTCATCAGATGGGGATCGAGCGTCGGCATGAACGATTCGGGAAGCTGGATATGATTAATTTTTCGCCGGATCTGTTTGTTAAAGACGATTTCACCGGTGACATAAAATATGACTTTTGGCTCGTCATCTTTATAGACAACGGCGATTTCGAATGCAGACAAACGAACATCGTCGAACGTTTTATCGAGCAATGCCTCAGCTTTCTCAAGTCCCTTACCCAAAAGGCCTTTGGATATTTCTTTCGATTTTTCGAAATTTTCACTCAGCCTGCCTCTTTCAGCAGTGCTCCGGATAAATTTCCATGCGCCGGTTTCCGCGAATCTGCCAAGGTATTCTCCTGCCTTGTTTTCGACAAACGAGCTTGCTTTGGAGAGAAATTCATTTTTGGCGATGATCTCACCGACGTTGATATTTGACCTGGTGGTCACGGGCAATTCTGTGATGAGTTCGCTGAGTTCATCAAGCGTCGTGAACAAATTTTTGAGATGCGCCGGTTTGCTGAACTCAAGTTTCGCATAATCAAGAATGAGAAGATCACCATCCGATTTGACCTGTATATCGAGCGAAAGCGAGGTCTCGGGATCGATTCCCAGAATTGCAGCACGTTTAGACGTCTGGATGGCGTGATCTCCCGTTTTGAGACTGGCTACAGCTTTGAGATGGAAGTCATGCACAATATGCGGCAGTTCCGATCCAAGAGAAAGGCCGAGCTGGCTTTTTATCTGTGTATGCGCATCCCCCAGTGGATTGCCGGCAAATTTGAATCCCAGTTGAAACGGATTTGATGATTGCGTCATGAGTTGTTCCCCGATAATGATTCCTGACCAAGGTCTGCTGATAACTGTAACTACGCTGCAAAATCACAGAATTTATGGCTGGAAATCATATTGTGTATGAAAGTTTGCGGCTGCATTGGAATAGGGCGACACATCAAACACAGTCGAAGTGGTGATCTGGTATTTCTGAATGCTTCCAACGGGCAGTTCGAGCACGAATTTCACCTTGCCATTGGAAGGATATCGCGGGCCATCGTTGAGTGGTTCGGCATTCTGAATTGTATTGTCGACGCTTCCATCAGCCCGGATAAACACCATATCCAGCGGAATATAGCAATGATGCATCCAAAACGCATGTCTGGACTCGTTTGGAAATACGAACAGCATCCCCCATCCGTCTACAAATGCCTTTCTCATCATCATTCCGCGCTGGGTTGTATAATCGTCGTCGACGAGTTCTATATACAGCGAGTTCTTCACATCATTGTTTTTAAAGACGAGTGTCGGCGTCTTATCATCGTGTTTATCAATGAGCGAGGGCGGAACCTGGCATTTCGAACGAATACAGGCCAGTGGCGCAATACACTGGCTTGTATGTGTACAGAATTTGTCGATGTTGTTTGAGTAATCAGATGGTTCAATAACCATCAGGCGCATCAGCTGTTCCGAAGACCGTCCGCCTGAATTGTCGCTGTCGCCCGCCATCCTTGAATTTGAACAAGCCGACAGGCAAAACAGACATACGGCAACCGCCCCAAATGTATATAATCTCATAAAGAATCGTTCCTATTTGTCGAAAGGATAGAGTTCAAGTGCGCGCCTGTAGCTGTCGGGATGCGTGGTTTTCGCTCGTCTGATGATATCCGCAGCCGATGGATTGTGCGTGCGGGCAAGCGCTGTAATCGTGTGATATACAATGGTTGGAGATTTATCCTGAGCTGTGAGTGCAAGCGACGTGATGGCGTTATCGACGACAACAGGATCCTGCGATACCACAGCAATACGGCTGAGCGCACGAATCGCCGCAATCCGCACATGGATATTGTCGTCGAACATCTCGTTGCTCACATAAGTCGTGATGACATGACTCGTCTTTTCATTCATCATTTCGGGGAGCACAGCCAATACAGCCATTTTCAGAGAATGTGATCGCTCAACCCGCGCAGTGAGATCCCGCACCATCGCGGTTGAAATCTCATCGGCCGGCCTGAACGGAAATTGACGAATGACAGCTTCTATCACGGTTTCGTCGTTATCGCGAATCAAAGCTGTGCGCAGCGCATCGCCGGCTGTATCCATCCAGCGCGTAGCAACAGCAGCATCGCGGCGCAGCGAGGGATTGTCGTGATGGATTTTGGCATCTATCTGGGCAATGAATCCATCGACGTGCTGCCGAGCGAGCCCGAGCAAACGTCCGCCCTCGATTTCAGCATTGGCAACAGGCTTTTGCAATTCCGGCATATCAGAAGGCATGGCGACATAGGCGATGCGCTTTTCATCGTTACTGCGCGCACCTTTTAAAGCGTCTTTAGGCGATCCGGTGATACCGGCAAGCGATATCGCAATTTCTGATGCATACAAATCGGCGTGATACTTCTTCTCGCTCACGGCCTGCATCAAAAGCGTCCGGCTTGCCTCATCCTGAACATCCATGCGGCTGATGTGATGTGCACAAGCGATGCGGATGGCCGAATAACCACTCGAAAGCCCATGCAGCCACGGCATTACTGACGATTGGGATGCTTCATCCAGTTGCAGATCATCCAGCGCATCGAAAGCGGTTTCACTGCGATCGGCAGTTACAAGCATCGAAAGCGCGGCCTGTTTGATCATCTGTCGCGTGCTTACGGTATGTTTGGTCGAAATGTCTTTGGCCTGTTGGAGCGCGACTTCGGCTGCAGCAATCGGCGCTTCGGACGTCGGTGCATTGAACAGCCAGTTTGCCAAAGGCTCGGCAAGCTGATGATTCAGCATCCATTCAGCAAGAATCCGGGCGTGTGACGGCGTCGCTGCATTGAGCAATTCTTCGGCATATTTGCTTATCACGCCGCCTGGTTCATTTTGCGCGGCTTCGTATGCCTTATTGAATGCCGCATCATTTGGGGACTTGAGCAGTATGCGCATCGATTCACTGCGGATTTCGGGAGCGGATGCGCCCAACAGTGACATGGCGTATGCTTCCTGCATCGATCCCGGTTTTTGCATCACCGACACCATCTGCCGGATGATGACCGGATCCTTTGTGCCAGCAAGCGCCCCCATAGCCGCATTGATATTGGCAGTGTTCGATGCATTCAGTTCCTGGGCAACGCGTTTTTCGGCTCCCGGAAACTTCTGCGCGATATACCCCTGCATCAGTCCGGACTTTACGAAAGAATTCGGATCCGAGAATCCGGCTTCGATAGTTTTGGCAAGCGATTTGTCCTTGCTGCCCAGGCGTTTTTGGAATTCAGCCATTGGCAGATAATCATTGGCCACGACGACGATCGCATTTTTGTCGGCAGCCCCTCCCAGCGCCTGCCATAACGGCATCACCCGCTGATAGCTGGAAAGCGCGGATGAGGCCTGGGGGACCACATTCTGACCGCACATCACCCGGGGAATATTGTGATGATGTGCCGCAAATGTCTGCTCGATTTCGGCCGATATAATAGATGCATAGGCACATTTGGATGTATCGATTTGCACAATATTTTTGGATGCATCGAACGAGGTCGTGCCATAAGTCGGCATTTTCCGGCGCCGCAGAGAATCAAACAGCGTCGCGGGCGCATCATCCTTCAAATCGGCGATTACGGGCATCACCACCCAGTCCTGTTGCGAAAGACCGGTGTAACTGTAAATGACGACATCCTCACACCAGCCGTTTGCTGCAGCCAGCATGCTTATCGACAATAGAATTGGAGCAATCAGTTTTTTCATAATCATTCACATTTTTTCATAATCATTTACACATTCCAGCCAGGGCAGTCTGTCCCGTAAATTTCTGTATTTAGAACGCTTTGCGCACTTTCGCAATACTTATCACGCGCAGCGTCGCGTGGCGTATGCGCGCAACCTGTACAGACGTGCGCTCCGCGCGTCTGTGCAGGCGAGCACATAGACACGCGAAAAATCGGGCGTATCGGGTGCAGCCGATAGCCCGACAGACAAAACACATAAATCCATCTGAACTGCTTGCATTTTGAGCGGCGGTGTGCAAATTGTGTATAATTGTGTACAATTGTGCAGTTGCGCGGCGAAGGGCTGCGCAGTCAAAAACACTATATTTGAGGGTAACAATGGCAGACGACAAGCTGGAATCGACGATATTCGACATGATTAACAAAATGGGCGGCATTGAGCAGTTTCAGAGCAACCCGTTCGCTTTTATTGGTGAGGTTTTTAAGCATCCCGAGCTGTTAAGCCAAATCGACGCGTTGTCGAAAACCCCTGAAATGCAGCAGCAAATCGCCGAAAGCATGGCAAATCCGATGTTCCAGCAAATCGTCGGCAATAACCCGCTGTTGTCGAGCATGATGAACGACTACAAGCGTCATCAGGATGAAGCGAGCGCAGACGACGACGAGGAAGAAGACGAAATTGCGGAAGAAGACGAGCAAATCGAGGGTTATGATATCAGCATTCCCGGCTGGCAGGCGATTGACTGGCTCAATCCGGTGAGCAATCAGCCGTTTTATATTCCCGACAATCCCGAAGAACGCGTGCATTTTGCCGATGTTCTGGCCGAGCTGCCCGACAACTGCCGCGAACCGGTCGAAATCATCGCCGAAAAGCGCATGCAGCTGCACATGACACCCGCGCAGATAGCGCATGTCGAGGATATCGCTGCCAAATACGACCTCACGGCGCTGGACCTGATGGCAACCGTGGGCGGATTTATAGGTGAGGTATGCTATTGCGCGACGCTGGTAATGCCGGACGATGATTTGTGCGACCTTGCAAAATTTGCGCTGGCCAGTCTGCACCGGCGTTCGGGCTATCCGGTGGCGAGCTATCTTTCGCAGATTCTGCTCTATCTCGATACATTTGATGATATTGAAAAATCGGACTGGGAGAATTTTGTGTGGTCGTTGAGCGGTGCTCCGGCGGCCGGACGCGACGGCAATTTCGCGCTGAACTGGGAAGACGCCTCGCTCATCGCCGAAATCGCAGCCGACAATCTTGCCGACAATCCTGAGCTCTTTTTGGGCGTCTGTCTGGGCATGCTGGGATGGAATGTGCTGTCGCTCAAAGACGTACAGTCGCCGCTGCAGTCGATGCTGCAAAATGCCTCAGACAGCAATGCGATGCGCGATTTGCTCCTCAAGGCGCTGAGCGGCGAAAAGATCTATGCGCTTTCGCTGATGAATATGCGTCAGGATGTGCGCGCCGATGCATTGCAGTATGTGATTAAGGATGACGGACTGGATGAACTGTTGGAAAAAGCCGCATCTTGGCCTGCCAGCTGCGCCGGAACCGCCGCAATGCTCGTCGACAAACTCGATTTGTTGTGGAGCAAAGCCGACGAAGCCAAACGCGATGCATTTCTGATGCATGCGATCGACATGGACAGCGAATCGCTTGCACAGGCAGCCCTCCGCGTCGGCGTCGCCTGGAAACCCGAAAAATACCGCCTTGTCGCACTCGATTCACCCTACCCCCGCATCCAGAAATGGGCTGAAAACGTCGGGAAATAGATACAGCTGCAGCAATTCATTGCCAATGATAAACATTAAGGCGATGTTTAACCAGTGAGAATATAGCTTTCACACCCGATGTATGGAAGTTCAGGCTTAGAGCTTGTGGCTTACAGCTTGTAGTTAGCAAAGAGCACTATAAGCCATAAGCTATAAGCTCAAAGCAGTGAAGCAAACGACTTTGCTTTTTCATATCCACGATCATTAATTAGTGCCAACATTAATCAGGAGTTTTTTATGCGTTATTCTCATTTAGCAATGATGGTGATTTCAGTATTGGTTGGAATGGTGATCTGCTCAAACGCATTTGCAGATTCAGGGTTTTCATGCGGACCAAGTGATATCAATGAGCCATACAGAGAATACCTGAAACCACCATGCTATCACGATACATGGAACCTATCTTCCAGAGATAACTGTGAGAATTTCTGTAAAGCATCGACCTACTGTGAACTCTATGAAAATTCACAGCGAACCGTATTGAGCGGATTCTGGAGAGAATCCTCCACATGGCATGATGATATCCGGTCCGAATGCACAGAATCCTGTATGGCCGACAAAGCCCTGTGTGACGCAAACGATACAGAATGTCTGCAGATGTATATTCCAAAGGATACGGATTGCTCGCAGTTCGCAAACAGTGAGGATCAAGAATATTGTGAAGCAAACTGTGTGAATCACATTCTGACTTCGGAATGCGGCAGGATTTGCCTGGAGTCAAGAGGATGCATAAATGATAGTCATAAAAACTATTGCAGCAATCTGTGTACAGAAAGCTACTGTGCATCCATTCCGCTGGATTATCAGACAAGATGGAACGTCTTCGGTGTTCTGATGACACTGCTCGCCGCAATGAGCTGCATCATTCTCATCGTCATGCACCGCAATAATAAAAAGCAAGACTCTGAATCATAAAAGTTCCCTGGAAAAGGATACAAAAAATCCATGACAGAAAACCTGATGCATGCATTTCGGGGAAAACTGGCCATCTACTCCCTGGCGCATTTTTGTGTCGATTTTGCCTGTGGCTGTCTGTGCACGAGCAAATACTGGATATCCACAGACGGCATGCTCGCCGTCATTTTGTATAATTTCTTTGCGTTTGCATGCCAGATGCCCATTGGCATCCTCGCAGACAAATGGAACCGGAATGCGCTTGTTTCGGGGATTGGGTGCCTGATCGTCGCGCTGGGCGTTGCCATCGCGGCCATTGACTTGCATCTGGTACTGATTGCAGCCGTCGTCGCGGGCATCGGAAATGCCATGTTTCACATGGGCGGCGGCATCGATGTCCTCAATGTGTCGGGCGCAAAAAGCGGCCCGCTGGGCATCTTCGTTTCTCCCGGTGCACTGGGACTATTCCTCGGCATTGCCTATGGCCAGACCCAGGGATTCATCACGCTGCTCCCCATCGCATTGATGCTGATTTGCACGTGTATCATTCTTGGCTATCAAATGCGCAGGGAACGCACATTTACCAGTCACAACGTGCCCCTGTCTTTTCGCATCACTTCCGGCATTGGAAAACTGCTCACCCTGGGTGCAATCGCGTCGTTGTTTATTGTCGTCACGCTGCGATCGTATATGGGGCTCTCGCAGTCATTTGAATGGAAATCCGAGTGGCACTGGGGCGCATTTCTCATCACTGCGCTCGTTCTGGGAAAAGCGCTTGGCGGCATTCTGTCCGACAAATTCGGCATGCGCAAAACGGCCTGCGCCACACTCACAATCGCCGCACTGCTCTATGCATTCTCCGACAATCACCCCATTGCCGGCGTACTCGCGGTTTTCTGCTTTAACATGACCATGCCCATGACGCTCTGGGCGCTCTCACAAATCTTTGCCCAGGCCAAAGGATTCGCCTTCGGAACGCTCACATGCGCTCTGTTTATGGGCTTTATGGGCACAATACTCATTCCGCCCATTTGGTCGTTCACCTATGGATGGTTCGGCATGATCGCTTCGATTCTGTCGGGCATTCTGCTCATCCTAGGTCTCGCAGCCGTGCGCAAACCCGCGAATTCACAGGAGTAAGAAGTGGGCTTTCTCCCTAAAGTACTGGCCTATTGCCTGTGCATGACCATTCTGCTCGAAACCGCATTTGCGCTGTTCACAGGCATTCGCGGACGCAAAAATCTGATCACGGTCGTGCTGGTACAAATCATCACCAATCCCTGCGTCGTCCTGCTGATGTTATGGTGCGGAACGCATCTGCGCTGTCACCACGCCATATACGAAATCCCAATCGAATCCTCAGTCGTGGTCGTTGAATGGATCATCTACAAAAAATGCCTGCGCGATCTCAAACGCCCATTCGCATTTTCACTGGCTGCCAACTATTTTTCCTACAGTTTCGGCATTCTGATGAGTTATTTCGGACTTACGCCGTCTTTTTTATGATGTATGGTGCTCGCCTATGCCTGACGGCATACGGCTCGCTGCGCGCCTATGCCTGACGGCATACGGCGCGCCTGTTATTCACCAAGCTTCATGCGCCAGCACCGATGGATGCGATGCGATTTGAAATCCTCGGGCAGCGAGATCGACGTGATATCTTCGATTTGTATCACATGGCGATGCACAGATGCAGGCAGCATATTCTCGTTGAACGACAAACGTTTGGAATTTGTTGAAAAATACAATAAGCCGCCGGGATTGAGACATTCCAGTGCCATCACGACCAAATCGGGCCACTGGCGGTTTGTATCCAGCACATTATCGGTCATGCTGGAATTGCTGAACGTCGGCGGATCGAGCAAAATGATATCGTATGCCTTGCCGCGCGTATAATCGTTGCGTTTGCTTTCCTGCTGCAAAAAGTAAATCACATCCGAACGCGTCATGCGAATTTTATTATCATCGCAGAGATTGTTGAGTTCGAGATTGCGTCTGGCCCACTTGAGATACGTATTGGATAAATCCACGGTATGTACAAAAGATGCGCCGCCGGCGGCAGCCGACACACTCAGTGCGCCCGTATATCCAAACAGATTCAGAACGCGGCATTGTTTGGCAGATTTCATCAAAATGTCGCGCAAAGGACGATGGTCCATAAACAGGCCGGTATCGAGGTAATCGCTGAGGTTGACTTCGAACCGCAGCGCACCTTCCTGAACCACGCCTTCGATATGGCGGTGAGCATCCATTTTTTCGTACTGATCGGATCCTTTTTGTCTTTTTCTGCGTCTGAATATGACGTGATCCGGCACCAAATCGAGCACGCGTGCGGCTTCGGCACACATCGCATCCAGCCAGATATCTTCTTCCCTCGGATCCTTTTCATAGGGACGTTCGAAGAGCGCGATATAGGCGTATTGGCGGGTGACATTGCCGGAAGGATCGACAAAGCCATAGAAATCGACGCTGAGCGGGATTTCTGGGATATCGCGGTCGTAGATGCGATAGCACGACAACTGTTGTCTTTTGGCCCATTTGCGAAAATACGCGGCGCGTTTGGCGAGACGGTTGCCAAACATCGTCACCTGAGACTGTAATTTTTCGATATCAGAACCCATAACCAGCCTTTGATTGTATGATGCGCAATGCGGGATGCAGCGCACCGCGCATCTGATTTAGCACGTCTGCAGACAGAATCACACAAAAAAGGCCGGGTGTATTTGCGACAGCAAATAGCCCGGCCCAAACGCCGGGTGTATTGGCAAAGCCAATAGCCCGGCACCCTAAAAACGAGAACTTATTCAGCTTTGAAACCGTAAGCTTTAACGGTTCTGATACCGATGGATGAGAATTCGACGGTGCGTTCGTCGAAGCAGACCTTGGCTTTTTCGCCATCGGCGTTTGGATTGGCCGTCATGCAGTGGAGTTTGCCCTTATCCTGCAGGATGTAATCGTATTCGCCGCTGCGGCAGTCGCTGTCTGTATTGCAGCCGGGGAAGCAGCCGACGACCTCGAGCTTGGCGGTTTTGGGGTTATCTGCATCGATTCCGACCGAGATATTCATTTCGAATTCGGCCATGACGGAGCCATCGGGGCAATCCGCTGCCTTGAAATTGGCGATTTCGGCGTCGGCATTTTCGTCGCCAACCAAACGGCCTGAAGCATCGGGCGTATAGAGGCTGCCGAACTTTGCAAAGCCGCAGATGTAGTTGGATTTATCGTTGATCGTCGTGCATTTGCTGATGGCAACAGCGCACATGCCATTGGGGAAATAAATGGCGGGTTTGACGATATCGAGATTGGACGAACGCAGGCAGATGGGAACCGCCTTTGCGACTGGCTGAACGTTCTTGCAACCAATGATGGTGCCCTGTTCAGGACGTTCATAACCGGCGAGTTCACAATCGGGACCGTAACAGAAGCAGGGTGAACCAATTTTCTGTTCGGAATTCTTATAATCATCTTTCTGGAAGTAGTTGCTGAGCGAGCAAACGCTCACCAGATAGTCGATGATCGACTTTTCGTCTGTCTTTGAATAATCCTTTGTAATGACGGGCGCGCATTGAATCGTTTCGGTCTCTGAAACTTTACGGGTTTCGAATTTGCCGCTGTCTTTGGTTTCATCGTTGTCATCTTCGCAAGCGATGCAGCAAAAAGACGAAGCAAGAGCAATTGCCGAAATCACAGAAAAGGAGCGTTTAAAACTATCGAACATCTTTCATTCCCTAA
>CAMKRB010000064.1 GCA_946415045.1 uncultured Myxococcales bacterium | reverse complement strand
TTGCCATCTGAGCGAATCTCTCGTTCACCCAATCGGCGAGGCGGGCTTATACGCGCTTTGGATCCACCCGTCAAATTATTTTTTTGATTTTTTGCATTTTGTTGATGATCACCGCATGGATACTGGGGATCACTGAGGGCAAAAAAAAGACGTTCCATGGAACGTCTTTACAAAAAATCTGGTGATCAATGCAACGCGCGCAACGCGCACCATCATCGTGCGCAGGAGTTTTGTTGATGATCACCGCATGGATACTGGGGATCACTGAGGGCAAAAAAAAGACGTTCCATGGAACGTCTTTACAAAAAATCTGGTGATCTTGCACAACGCGCGCAACGCGCACCATCATCGTGCGGCGGGCGTATGGCCGCAGGCCATAGCCCGAAGCGGCCGGCGTATCGCAGATAGCCGGCCCACATGCATTATCTTGACATCATCAGCAATACCGCAGCGATTGCGCCAAGCATAAAGCCCGAAAGCAGCAGGCAAATCACCGCACCAACACTCATCTTGTGCCCATCTTTTATCGCGATGCGGTTCGAGACTGAGTTGCGCGAAATCAGTGTCGATTTCGACGACGGCAGCATGCCGCTCAGTTCGCGCGTCGGCGTCGTATGCTCCGGAAGTGGCGCAGGAACCGGCGGCTTTTGGGGTTCCGATGCGGGCTTGTCTGACGCGGCTTTGTCCTCGGTTTTTTCGGGTTCGCCGGCCTTTTTGTCTTTCTTGTCGAATACGACCGCGCCTTCTTCGAAACCGACGTCACTGAACACGTCAGCCACCCAGTTTGCATTTTCTTCTTTTGCAGATGATGCCACCTGGATATCCGAAACGTCCGCTTCCGAAATACCCGTCACGATTTCCGACAAAATCTCGGCGTCGCCGGGCGGAAGCATCCCACCCAACTCGTCCTGCAGCGTTTTCTGCATGTCTTCCGAGACCTTCTCGCCGACAAATTCGCTCCATTGATTGCCGTGCAAATCGTTCACGAGCCAAATCAAATCGTACCGGTTGACCGGGATATTCTGCGCCGTCGCCACCGATGCGAGGTCCAGATACATCTCTTCGCATGACTGATAGCGATCGTCGGGATCTTTGGCGAGTGCCTTGTTGACGATTTGATTGAGTTCGTCGGAGATATCGTTGCGGATTTTGCGCAGATCGGGAATCTCGCAGCTGCGCACGGCCTTGAACGTATCCAGATCCGTGTTGCGCTGGAAAAGACGCCGTCCGGCAAGCATTTCCCAAAGAACAATGCCGATCGAAAAGATATCGCTGCGCGTCGTGATGCGAGGCGGATTCTGTGTACTTTCGGGCGAAATGTACGCAAACTTGCCCTTGATCATGCCTTCGGGCGTCGCGACGTCATTTGATCGCGCATCCGAAAGGCCAAAATCGGCAACCTTCACGTCGCCATGCCGCCCGACCAGGATATTCGGGGGCGAAATATCGTTGTGAATCAGGCCAAGCGGCTGGCCGTCATCGCCGCAAAGCGAATGGGCATATCCAAGACCACTGCACACCTGAAGCGCAATGTAAAGCGCCACACCAAGCGGAAATATCGTATTTTTGGCCCGCAGCTTCTCCATCATCGATTTCAGGTCGAAACCCTCGATATATTCCATCACGATGAAGAACGTATTCGACGTCTGACCGACATCATAAACACGAACGATGTTGTCGTGCTCCAGCTGGAACGCCAGCCGCGCCTCATCGACAAACATCTGCTGAAACAGCTTGCTCTGCTTCTGAATCAGCTCGGGCAAAATACGCTTGATGGCGACCTTGCGACGCAATCCGCCGACAGAATTCATCCAGCCGAGAAATACCTCAGCCATTCCGCCGCGCCCCAGCGTGCTCACCAATTCAAATCGCTGTTCCTGTGCCATTCAATCCTCCAATGCAGTTCACCAAATTGCACAACTTCCAATGTCGCACAAATTCGCACAAACATCAAACTTCACATCTCAACCCATAATCTTCGACCGAAAAATAAAAAACACCGCACCCATTATACACAGCATCGCCAAAAAGTAATCGACCGTTATCTTTTCTTTCAGATAAAAAATGGAAATCGGAATGAACACCGTCAGCGCGATGCATTCCTGCAGAATCTTGAGCTGCGGAATCGTCATCACCGTGCTCCCGAGCCGGTTTGCTGGCACCTGAATCAGATACTCAAACAGCGCAATTCCCCAGCTCACCAGCGCCGCAATAAACCACGGTTTCGTCGACAAATTCTTCAAATGCCCATACCACGCAAGCGTCATAAAAATATTGCTCAGCACGAGCATTCCCGCTGTGATTAAAACTGTTCTCATCGCCACTCATTCCAAATATTTCTTATTTTTTTGTGGGGGAAGTCTCCCCCTGCGCGGCTATGTGCTCGCCTTTTGGGCGGCCCTGTATGACCGCCCAAAAGACTGCGCGCATACGCCGCTACCCCCTCGAAACCTGCTCATCCAAAGAATTCCCGCGCACCCAGATGGATCTTCTCAAGACTCAAATCGTGCCGCAAATCACCGCTGCGCTCCGCTTTTGGCAATATCGTCAATATCAGAGCCGTCCGTTCGGTGTGATGCCCGGAATTCCCTGCTGCGCCCGGGCTAAGCCACAGCACCTGGTGACCGCCGTTGTCTATCAGCGAGCACCAGTAACCATGGTAATGCCCCGAAACCAGCACATCTGTATCGGGCTGCAGAATCCGCGAACGCAAATCATAAGCCGGCCGCACGATATCTCCTGCGTTGTGCGTCATTGCAAAATGCACCCCGTCCAGCACACGATGCTCGATTTTCGGCGTAAAATAAAAATCCTCGCCATCGATATTTCCGCGCACCGCAATCACCGGCGCAATTTGCTCCAGTGACTTTATCACGCATTCCAGACCGATGTCTCCGGCGTGCAGAATATAGTCAACACCAGCAAAAACCCGCGTCAGTTCCGGATGAAAGAATCCATGTGTGTCTGATAATATGCCTATTTTCATGCTGCCCTGTGCCTGTCCCATCCCCCGCATTCCCTGTCTGATTTCTACTCCAATTCATTCGTTTTTTGAATACCCAATGTAGGCGAATATCACACCGTCGATTTGTCATCTATTCTGTGCTATGGGATAAACACCACGGCCATCGGACCGACGGCAATTCCTCACAATGATCTATTGAATGCAATGTTCGCAAGCCTCCTCTACATCGGCGCAATACTCGGCATCATCCTGTTTGGTGCGGGTTTGATCGCTTTTTACATCAATTTCAACCGTTTTTATGGCCGGACACTGGCCAACTGGGTGCTGCGCACGCGAACCAAAAACGACGAATCCTCGGCCGAAAAGCTCATCTACATCAAGAAGCACCTCGAGGTGCTTGCGCACGATATTCTCAAGCACCGGTTATTTGGTCTGGACACGCTCACCAAAGAGATGCGGCCATATTTCGACAAATCCAATCCCAACAATGTGATTGGCAAGCCGTATCCACCCGAATTGCTGGCGCTGCGCGATGAATTTTTCAGGCTTTGCGGCATAAAAACGACGCCCGAAGAGCGGCTGTGGGAACGCGTTCAGCAAGCCATTTTTGTAGACATCCACAAGTTTATAGGCCGCAGCATTGTTTTGCCGCCGCTCGATCCCCTGTTTAAGGATATTTTCAAGCTCACGGTCGAACTGCGAACAATTGTATGGCTGTTTGTCGGCAAGGAACAAAGCGATGCAGTAACGATGCGGCTTTCGCATCTCGATATTTCGTTCTGCAATCGGGCATACAACAATATCATTGCGCTTGCCAATGCATCGCGCATGATCATCAACCCAAACGAAATCATCCACAATGCGATCGATGCCATATCGTCACAAACGCACCATTTCTATGATGCGCCTCCGCAGATTCAAATCTACCATACGCCCGACAGCCGCTATTTGTGCACAGCACCTGCGCGAACACTGGTGATGTGCCTCACACGTCTGCTCGACAATGCGCTTGCCCAGGGCTGCAAAACTGCGGTCGATGTCCAGATTCTCACCGACGATTTCACTGGTGAATCCAGCCTGATTTTTAAAATCTACGATATGTCAGGCACGCTCCCGACGCTCTCGGATGCCGGCATGGGCCTGCGAGGGGTTTTCCAAAGTCTCAAGTCATTCGAAGGCGGCCTTCAGTACAAACCCGAGCTCCGGGATGGTTTCAAGAAAGCGGCTATTATATCCATTCCGATATCTGAATTCAGTGACTATCCCAAGGACAAGCGCAGCATCAAAAACGTCATTCTCAGCACCTGCCTGCCGCTGATCTCGGTTATCGGATTTACCATCTGTCTGTTGTATGTACTCGGCGGCCCGCCGGTCAAATTCGCCGGAACAGGCGACACCATCATTGAGTTTTCGGTGAATGTCGGCGATGAGCTGATGATTCCGCTATGCGACGGCGGAAGAAATGTGCGCGCCGAAATCCGCGATACGAATGACGCCTGCGTCGCAGATAACTGTTCATTTCCGCTCGTTTTGGAAAGCCTGGAACCATGCAGTCACAGCATCAACGATCCCGGGTGTCCTGGTGTCATCCGCTGGACGCCGCAGTTTGAGGATGGCCAGCGACAGGGAAAGAACTACGAAATCTCCGTACACTGTATCTCGGCCGGACCACCGGCAAGCGATGATATGCAGCGCATCCGCATACTCGTATCACGCCCGAACAGCGCACCGGTGCCGGTCTTGCTGCAGCTCATCAACCGGTCGCAAAACGACGCGATTCAATACATCAAACCCGGAAAAAATCCCATCCGCATCAATGTCACCGATCAAATGGTACTGCGCGTGATCGCAACCGATGCAGATGCCGATATTCTCACCTATACGCTCAGGCAGCCAGACGGTTCGGTGATTTCATCCACCGACGGTTCATTCCAGATCCATCCCGACTGGAGCATGTTTGCGACCTCTACATTCGAAATCCAGATCACCGACAGCATCTCGGCACCCGTCACAATCCCCGCCATTTTCGAGGCCGATGGTCTGCATCCAATCGAACTCAGCAACCTCGCCATCTGGGCCGATCACAGCACCACACGTCGCTCATGTGAGGGTACGGCTGAATCCCAGATCTGTTATCTCGCCGACGAACTCTCGAACGAACTTTCCATGCAGGTTGCGTTTGATCCGCTCCAACCCCGCATCAATCCCATCATCAATTTCCATGCCTCCGACAACTTCAGTCTCAGCATCAACCCCGTCAGACAAGGACATGCATCGACATCACAAATCGGCGATCTGTGGGAAATCTTTGCAACCAACGACAACACGATCGTCGGATTCATCGAGCTGACCAATATTGAACCCACGCAAACACACGGTGAATATAACTTCACATTCAACCTGTCCATGACGCCTGCGCTGCATTCTTCTGCAAATCTGGCTTTCAATATCCACATCTCCGAAGCGGCACAGCGCATGCCTGCGCTCGACACGCTGCTCATTTTTGTACGGCAAGCCTCGATCCCCGGAGACTACTCGCTGAGCACGCACAGCATCGCGCTCACTGAATACGAAAACGACACAGATGCGGATGCTGCGCGTACAAGCCTGTGGATCTATCCAAAACAGGGCACCCATATTCAGTTTCCCATCACTGTGGGAGATATTATCTGCCAGACTCCGGAATTTGCGCTGGCTTTTGAAACACCGGTCGTCAAAACGATGCGAAATGCCGCGCGATTGGATTTCAGGCTCAAAAAAGGATGTATTCCCGGACTGAATCAGAATCTCACCGCCAAACAAAAGCTATGTGCCGCAAACATCACGTTTAACGCAAACCAGCAAACGAACGAGGTGCTGTGGATCGCTATCAACGATCGCGCCTGTGCACCATCGTTCGAATCCATCAACCTGATTTCGAACAAAGACGAGCTCGCTCAGAATCTTTTCAAATATCAAATCGATATCACCGATCCTGATGTCCGCATTTCGCCATCGGATATTCAGATTTCGGGCATCAGCCAGTATTCAATGCAAATCAACGCCGACAGTCATATCACAGGCACACATTATCGCGGTCTGCTCACAATTCAGGCATCGTGCAGCGATACCACACTCGCGCAGAATGGCTTCAAGATCGCGGTCAATCTGCAGCACGACAACCAGCTGATTGCACAGCGGCCGTTGCAGCTGCAGATGAATTGCCCGCCGCTCGTGACCACTCCCAACGACCAGTTATTGTTCCAGGTTGACGAAGGTACGCATCTCGAAATACCGCTGCATCACGAGCCCGACGTCAAACTTGCCCTCAATGCGCCGTTTGGCAAAATCGTCAATGATACGTTTGAGTGGGACGCTTCATGCCGATACGGCAAAGGCCCGCACACGATTGAAATCACAGCCACGGCATCCAAACAGTTTGGCACACCGCTGCGATTCCAAATCGAGATCACGCGGTGCATCCCACGGTTCAACATATTCCTCGACGAAGCCATGATTCAGCCTGAAACCCCGGTCGTTCTGTCACCGCATCAAACAAAGCATCTCCATATCAACGCCTATCCAGAAATCCAGAATTTGCAATACATTCTGCACACAGACAGTGCTGCGGCTGCATTCAGGCTCACCGAAACTGACAGCAGCAACGGTTATCACCTGGATATCGAATGTATTCAGCCGAACGCCTCTGAAACGCTGCGTATCCTGACGCAATCGCCGGATGACGAACGACTGGCTGCACTCCCTCCCATCACCATCCCCATCGAATGCATTGCAGACGATGCCGATTCAAAGGATTCAGAGGACTAACCCGCATGACTTCATCCAGAGACTACAAATCAGAATCGCGCCGGGAATTCGATAAAGTTGCACCGCACTACGACAAAAACAGCGCTTTCTATTATCGCATCACACGTTGGTGCGACGACGCCGTGATCGACCGCATCGGCCAAATGGATGCCGCGTTTGATCGCGTCCTCGACGTCGGATGCGGGACTGGCGTTTTGCTGCACAAACTCAGCCTTTGCTATCCTAAAGTCCGGTTCGATGGTTTGGATCTGTCCGATCAGATGATTGCGCAGGCAGTGGCCAAATCACTCCCCAATGCCGTTTTTAGCCAGGGAGATGCCGAAAATCCGCCCTATCCCGACAACACATTCGACATTCTGATGTGCACCAGCAGTTTCCATCACTATCCGAACCCGCAGGCTGCGATCCAGTCATTTCACAGAATTCTCAAACCCGGTGGTCTGCTCATTTTGTGTGACATGGCGCTGCCGCTTCCCATCCGGTTTCTCGCCAACCATCTGTGGTTCCGAATCATTCGATCCGGCGATGTGCACACCTATTCACAAACAGAGATCACGAAACTTCTCAACGACCACCAGTTCTCGCAATGTGCATACAAAAAGATCTCCCCGGTCGAGTTTATGATCACCGCAATTGCCGCGAAAGGTACGCACGAACAAACGCATTAATCCCCATAACCGATAAGCCCGATACAATCGCCGCACAGAGACAAAAAAAAGCGCCCCAATAGGAGCGCTTTTTTTGCACAAACATGCGGAGGATGATTAGAAGCCCATACCACCCATGCCACCCATACCACCTGCGGGTGCTGCGGGGGCTTTATCTTCTTTTGGAAGTTCTGCGATCATCGCATCGGTTGTGAGCAGCAAACCAGCGATGCTTGCAGCATACTGCAATGCACTGCGCGTCACTTTTGCAGGATCGATGACGCCTGCAGCCAGCAGATCTTCGTAAGTATCGGTGGCGGCATTATAACCGAAACCATCTTTGCCTTCGCGGACTTTCTGAACGACGATGGAGCCGTCCACACCGGCATTTTCAGCGATCTGACGCATTGGCTCTTCGAGTGCACGACGAACGATATCCACGCTGAACTGCTCATCTTCGCGGAGTTTCAGACCATCGAGAGCACGCTGTGCGCGAACGAGCGCCACACCACCACCGGGGACGATACCTTCTTCGACAGCAGCACGCGTTGCATTCAGTGCGTCTTCCACACGGGCTTTCTTTTCTTTCATTTCGACTTCGGTAGCAGCACCAACCTGGACTACAGCCACACCGC
Organism: uncultured Myxococcales bacterium; assembly: GCA_946415045.1. GTDB lineage: Bacteria > Myxococcota_A > Bradymonadia > UBA4248 > UBA4248 > UBA4248. Next base: position 4,471 of record CAMKRB010000064.1, on the reverse strand, counting down.
CGACCAGCTTGGCCAGTCTTTCCTGCAGTTTTTCGCGATCATAATCAGATTTGGTTTCCTCGATCTGTGCACGAATCTGCATCACGCGGGCCTGAATGTCTTCGGTCTTGCCGCAACCATTCACGATCGTCGTATTGTCTTTATCGATGTTCACGCGCTCTGCTTCACCCAGATCGTCGAGTGTTGCATCCTCAAGTTTCATGCCCAGATCAGCGGTAATCAGATGACCACCGGTGAGCGCAGCGATATCTTCCATCATGGCCTTGCGGCGATCGCCAAAACCAGGTGCTTTCACGGCTGCAACCTGCAGCGAACCACGCATTCTGTTCACGACGAGCGTTGCCAGAGCTTCATTTTCAACATCTTCAGCGATGATCACGAGCGGACGGCCTGCACCTGCAACTTTCTCAAGGATTGGCAGCAGCTCGACCATGTTCGAGATTTTCTTGTCATAGAGCAGAATTTTCGGCTTGTCGTATTCGACGGTCATACGGTCACTGTTCGTCACAAAATAGGGCGACAGATAGCCGCGATCGAACTGCATACCTTCGACAACCTTGAGTTCTGTTTCAAGACCTTTGGCCTCTTCGACAGTAATGACGCCGTCTTTGCCGACTTCAGACATTGCCTTTGCAATGATTTCACCCACGGTTTTATCGGCATTTGCCGAAATCGTACCAACCTGTTCGATCTCGTGCTCACTCTTGGTCGGGCGAGCGAGTTTTTTAAGCTCCGCAACGACTGCATCGACGGATTTATCAATGCCGCGCTTGATGCTCATCGGGCTCTGGCCAGCGATCACAAACTTCACGCCTTCGCGGAAAATGGCCTGTGCCAATACAGTTGCGGTCGTCGTGCCATCACCGGCGATATCGTTCGTTTTGGAAGCGACTTCGCGCACCATCTGGGCACCCATGTTTTCAAATTTGTCGTCGAGCTCGACTTCCTTGGCAACCGTCACACCGTCTTTGGTAATCAACGGCGCACCATAAGATTTCTGAATCACGACATTGCGGCCTTTGGGACCAAGCGTCACCTTCACGGTATCTGCAATCTGGTTCACTCCGCGCAATACTTTTTTACGAGCCTGCTCATCAAAAATGATCTCTTTTGCTGACATCAAAACCGCTCCAATCCAAATTATTCAAGAATGCCCAAAATATCGCTTTCTTTGAGAATCATGTGATCCTCGCCATCCACCTTGATCTCGGTGCCGGCATATTTGCCAAACAACACGCGTTCACCGACTTTTACTTCGGGAGCAACGCGAGAACCGTCTTCCAGACGCTTGCCTTCACCAACCGCAATCACGACGCCTTCGAGCGGTTTTTCTTTTGCAGTATCCGGAATAATAATCCCACCAGCTGTACGCGTTTCGCTCTCAACGCGTTTGACCAACACACGATCCTGTAATGGACGAACTTTCATATCTTGCTCCTTAGATTTAAAACCCTGCGGCTCTAATGCCGCTCACAGGGAACGCAAGACTATGCACGCAATTTCGTTCGTCAACCCGATATCGGTTTTTTATTTGCCAAATGTGCGGCGTATCGCAGATAGCCGCACAAATCCGCGCGGCGTATCGCAGATAGCCGCGCAACACACACAAAAAAAATGGCTATGTTTTACCAGTATAGATATAGCCCCCCGATATGTGTGAGATACTGGCAAAGAGCGCCGAGCATCGAGCGTCGAGTTGGCCAATGAGCACTGTGGCTCATTGCTCATCGCTCGCGGCCGCAAAGCAAACAACCATACTTTTTCATATCCATGCACGTTAAACGGAGCCAAAAAATTTATTCACACATTCCGGTAGTTGCGTTGCATGATGCAGGGCATTCGGAACGCGATTCTTCAGTCAAATAGAGCGTGTTGTACACGTCCTTGACACATGTATCGATCACGGAGAAAGGTTTTTGTGAAGGAAGCGACGGATTGGTATCGCAGACAGGCGGATTGACGCCCTCAGCATTCCCCAGACAGCGCGGCTTGCACGTGGGGGCGTTATTGAAAAGGACGCAGACCGTATCGCGGCCGCCATCATTTCCGACGCATTCCGGGTTGCAAACGAGCTCGGGCAGACATTCGCCATCGGCGCAGCCATAATCGCATGCTTTGCTCTCTGTTGAACTTTGCGAATAGAGCACGCCATTGTCGTCTTTGGCGCATGTATCCACGAGCGCCTGAGCTTTCGCATTTGGCCCCGCCGAAGCATTGCGCCAGCAAACGGGATTCTGGCCTACAGCGGCACCCAGACACGTTTTTCTGCACTCCGCAGCACCATCGATCACCACGGCCACCTCGGGACGCCCGCCAATCGAATTGCACACCAAGGTCTCGGGCTTGCAGTCGTGGGTGTTCTCATCACAGCCATTCGTGCAGTCGTCGTATTTCGTTTCGGTCGAATACAGCGCACCCTTGTCGTCTTTAGCACACGTATCCACCGCCGACTTATCGACAGCCTGCGCACCGCCTGACGAATCATGCACACAAAGCTTGTTTTCGCCAGCCTGTTGGCCCAGACACTTGTTTTTGCAAGTCTCCGTGCCATTGATAGTAAACGCCGCAACTTCGCGATCGCCGGTCTGATTGCATGTGACCGGCCCGGGAACCGTGTTGTCGCAAACACCATCATTACAGGCCGTGACACACGTTTCGTAAGCTGTATCAATCGAATACAGCGTTCCGAGCTCATCTTTGGCACACGTATCGACTGCCGATTTTGTCACCGGAACTGCCGTCGCGTCATTGACCTGGCACACGGCCTTATTGACGCCCTCAACCTCGCCAAAACACTTGGGCTTGCACGATTCGACGCCACCCAGAAACACACAGACTTCGATACGCCCGCCCGCATTTTTGCTGCAGTCCAAACCGCACGTCACATCCTCGATTTTCGCCGTTCTGCTGTCGTCACATGACACCGCCGCACAGCATATCAAAGCCAGCAAACAAGCCATCCATCCACGTTTCATCTTTTCTCCTTTTGTTGCCATGCTATCTCGCCCATGGCTCGATACGCATGGCTGCAGTCGCTATGGCTTACGCCATACGCGCCTGCCTACTCCGAACATTTATTCCAGTCACATTCGCCGGTTTCGGGCAAGCACGCAATTCCTGAACACATCTCGGCATAATCTGCACAATTCGTAGAAATATACTGCAGTTTGGAATTGTCTCGCACGCATTCGACCGACACACTGCCCTCACAATGGAATCCCTCGCGGGCACAGGCGCGCGGTTCATCCTTGCGATCGCACGAATAGCCATCCACACACGCTCCCAGACAGTCCACCGTCTCCATCTCGGTACGAAATGCATAGTAATAACCATCGCCGGCTAGCACACAATCGTTCAGTTCGACATAATGCTGTTCGAGTGAGTCGTAGCAAATCGGGAACGTTCCGGCCGTATTCGCATTGCAGTTCACATCCTCTCTGGCGCAATAACCCAGGTTCCGGTTAAACTGCAGCGCACAGATCTCGTTTTCAGAGCAAGGGGTTGCCTCGACCCTGGTTCCTCCATTTTCTGCGCTGTCGGTCTTGCAATAGACGAGCGTATTGCCATCGCACGATTCCAAAAAAGTGTTGGGATCGCAGGGGTCACCGGCCTGCGAGGCCCTGGCATTGCGATTCACACAGGTGTTGTTGCGGCACAGCTGATTCTCGGTACACGTCGTATTTCCGCAGACAAGCGCATGTTTTTCTTTTGTCGTCACCGCCGTTACGCAAGCATTTTCGCGGCATTCCTTATTAACCGGGCATTTTTTTGCAAAGCCCCAGCTGCCGCTTTCGCAATACTGAATCTGATTTCCCATGCACCGCGCAGTTCCAGCCGAACAAGTCCCATCCAAAGACGCACAGCTGCTTCCAAAGCATCCTTCTCCCGCCGGACAATTCTGTGGTGCGCCCCATACGCCGCCGGCGCAGGTTTCTATCTGACCATCGGACGTGCAACGCGTATCGGAATTGATGCAAACATCTGCTGTACCACACGTTTTTCCGGTACACGTCTCTCCCGCCGGACAATTCTGTGGTGCGCCCCACACGCCGCCGGCGCAGGTTTCTATCTGACCATCGGACGTGCAACGCGTCTCACTCTCTGAACAAGCCGGATGATTCGCTGTGTCCTTCTCGTCATCACATCCGCACAAAAAGCAAACGGCCAACATCAAACAATAATATTTTCTCATAGCAAACCCCTTACAAAAACAAATCATTCGACGAAATCAGGCACACAAATGCAAGGTTTAGTTGCATTTTCACATCGGATCGTCAAGGTCAAAAGCTTAACCATGAGTGAAACCAACGGTTCTCACGGATCACATGGATCTCACGGATCCAGCACGCACGCAGGAGCGTCACCACCAAAGCCCCGCAGGGGCGACATTTTCTAACCGTGGGTGAAGCCAACGAAAAAAAAAAAGCCACCTGAACAGGTGGCTTTAAGAAAACTGGAAAACCCGAAGAGA
>CAMKRB010000063.1 GCA_946415045.1 uncultured Myxococcales bacterium | reverse complement strand
CGACAGCTGTCCGGCAGTCGCAGTCAATTGAATCGGCACATCACCTACCCACAGATTATTTGTATTCTGCACACCGATCTGAATCGTTGCTTCGGCTTTGTGTTCTCCCGAAACGACGCGGACGACTTTGGGCGTGATCACGATCCCCGGCAATTCACAGGGATTGGTATCGATCGCATCGGGAATTGTATCAGCATCGGTATCGGGATTGCGCGGGTTGGTGCAGAACCTCAGTTCCTGGCTATCGCTCAGTCCGTCGCCGTCGCTGTCGATGCCAACCGATTCTGCGGTACATCCGGCACACAGCAATAAAGCAATGAGTATATGGACAGGCTTATTCAACATCATCATTCAAATCTAAATAACAAAGCAGCGTGAAAAGCAAATGTGGATCCCTCAAATCTGATCGAAGGAAACCCTGGATTCTGCGGCAGGAAATCGTATTTTTCCATATCGCGTGTGGTATAGAAATCGAGTTTTGCCGCCAGGCTGATGCCGAGCCCAAAGCCGTCCAGCCACTGGGCAGGCAGATATCCCGTAGCACCAAACGCAATCTGATTCCTGTCGGCATCGAGTACATTGAACAGATACCGCTGTGCCGGCACGGGGCTTTTGGTGAACCCATAGCCGACCGAAACGCGCAATTCGTCCAGTGGCATCCAGTCGAGAGCTGTTCGGATGCTATACGCATCCCGATAATCTGTGCCGGATTCCAGAGGTTTTTCGAGCACCTGACCGGCATCATCATAGAGCCAGACGCGCGCCGATGTCTGAATGGGATCGGTGTAATGGTCGTATTCGACATCGAGATTTGCCGCGAAATGGAGCAGATGCTGTTCGGTGAGCGAAGAAAAATCGTAAGCAATACCAAACGAAATCCGGTGCGGTTCGGCGTAGGCATTGCCATCGACCTTGGTATGAATCGTCCCGATGGCATCGCTGATAAAGATATTTGCCGGCACATCGAGCGACAATTTCTGGGCTGCACGATAACCAAATCCCAGGTGCAGCCCCGGAATCACTTCGGCATAGACGCCGACAACCGGAGCAAGCCTGTAATCGACCTCGATACTGGTATAGCTGTGTTCATTCTGCCCGTCGAAATCCAGGTTTACCGAAGCGCCGACATCGGGCAGCACATAAGCCCCCAAACCGATGGCGATTCTTTCCCAGATGCGCACAGCAAGGGCGAGATCGAGTGAAAACCGGCGTGCATCAGGCCCATTTGACAAGACGACGGGATCGGATGCCCCGCTGTTATACAGGGTATAGAGATTATCGCCGGGCAGATGTGCACTTGCGCCGATAAACAGTCTGTCGCGGAATTTGCCAAGCGGCAGCGAGGCCGCGACTCCAAACTGCATGCCGAAATAGGTATCCAGACCGGCATCAGCGCGATTGATCTTTAAATCATCCGACGACACCAGGATATCTGCGCCAATTTCGATGGCACCGGGGTGGAGCGCAATCAGGCGGGCCGGGTTGGTCGCCGCAGCCGAAAGCGGATCCGCACCAGCAGTCACAGCCATTGCGCGGCCTGTGCTCATCGCATCCAGCCCAAAGGATGCGGACGGCGACGCCACGGCATTGCCAAACGGCCACAAAACCTGCACAATCAGCGCAGAATATGTGAACGCATTCAGTCTCACGCCAATGCCTGTGCGATGGCGGCGCGCTGCAATTCGACGAGCTCGCGGATGCCTTTCATGCCGAGTTCAAGCATACCATTCATCTCTGAAAGCGGCAGTAAAGCGCGCTCAGCAGTTGTCTGCCATTCGATAATCTCAGCCTCGGGTGTGGCGACCAGATTGGCGTCAATTTCAGCCGATGAATCCTCGATGTAATTCAAATCGAGCAGCAGATTGCCAATCACTTTGCCCAGGCTGATGGCTGCAACTTCGTGCACAATGGGATTCTGCTTGATCAATCCCTTATTCATGAGTTTCTGAACCGCAATCGACAAGGCGACAAAGCCGCCGGTAATCGAAGCCGTTCGCGTACCGCCGTCGGCCTGAATCACATCGCAGTCGATGGTAATCGTGCGCAATCCCAGTTTTTTCCGGTCCACTGCGGCCCGCAGACTGCGGCCAATCAGGCGCTGAATTTCGTGTGTGCGCCCGCATCCATTGGCTTTTTCACGCGTCGTGCGCGTCGATGTCGAAGCCGGTAACATGCTGTATTCGGCCGTAAGCCAGCCCGTCCCCGTATTCTCCAGAAACGGCGGCACTTTTTCCTCAACCGATGCGGTACAAATCACACGCGTCTGTCCGCACGCGATCAAACACGATCCCGCTGCAGATGTAATAAAATTCGGTGTAATCGTCACCTCGCGCTTTTCGTTCCAGGCTCTGCCATTCAGGCGTTCGTAATGCATATTATCGCTCCATACCAAATGATTCTTTATCCCCCAAAAACGAGCAGAACTATCTATAACCCATGATGCCAAAACTCAAGAAATTACTGGATTTTTCAATTCAAACATGGCAACTGGCACACAACAGGGACAGGGTTCATCCCGCCAGACACAACGGTCTGCATACCATTCGATATTTCAGGTAAAAGCAATGTTCAATCGACTCATTTCCATCGCCTTTACGTTCGCGATTGCGCTCACGCTGATGAGCTGTCAGAGCGAACAGGAAAAACTCGCCACACTTTGCAGCGATATGCGTGCGGCCTCGGCCATGACCGACGACTGCGACAAAATGGCTCAAAAACTCGACCCACTCATCAAAAAATTCCGCGCCGAAAACAAAAGGCTCGAAACAGCGCCTCCCGAAGCCGAACGCGCAGCAATCCGCGAAGTCATGTCGGTTTGCCTCAGCAGCTATCTCTCTATTTCGACCGGCACATGCAGCACACACGAGGGTGTCCGCAAAGCGATTTCTCTGGATGATTAGGGGGCAAAGCCCCCTTCGGCGCTATCTCGCCAAAGCTCGATACGCGCCTGCCCCCGACGTCGCTATCGCGCCGGCAGACGCCCGTTCCGGCCGTCTCCACGGCCCGATACGCGCCGTGATGTGCGCAGTCGCAGGCTTACTTCAGTCCCGGGTCGAGAGCGACAATCGTTTCGCAGCTCACCGGCGCAATTTCATATTTTAGCCAGATACCCACGGACATCGCCAGACACAGCACCAGACACGTGAGCACGCCAATCAGCGCTTTGCGCGCAGCACCAGGGATGAGACGAATCCAGAAGATCCAGATGAGGCCGGTCACAATCAGTGCGCACGACAAAACCAGGCAAAACACAGCAGGTTGAATCAATATCATCACGCCGATAGCATTCATAATCCGACCAAAGATGATTGCAAACAGCAGGGCGCGGCGTATGGGCGAACAGCCCATAGACGCGCCGCGCAAGCGTATGGCCTGCAAGGCCATAGCGGCGCGCCACCCCTTATCCTATCAACAAAAAAGCGACATCAGTGAAACAGCGTCTGCCACTGTTTCAAATCGGCCTGCAGCTGTGCGATATTTTCGCTGTCGCAGGCATCGAGCCAGTTCTGCGCAAGCAGGGCATCGACGTTACAGTTTTCGAGCAATGCTGGCACCAGCACACTGCTGAATTCGCGCAATAACGCATGATCAGGAACGAAGTGCGCGAAAAAGCTTGCGGCGAAATCGCGAATCAGATCGAGTTTGCATATCTGCCGCAGCAGATCGTTTCGCCGCGTATCGTCGATAAATGCAGCGATTATCAGGCGACGAACAGGCGATTCGTCAGCCAGCGTCTGTGCGATTTTGTAAGCAGAATCGGGCATTTCGGACATTTTTCCGATCACAGCCGCAATGCCATCCGCCAGTTCATCCCGCGACAGACTGCGCAAAGCGGGACCATCGCTCAATTTGGCGAGTTTTTTCTGAATCTCGTCATCTTCGGCGAGCATGGCAGCATCGTGTTCGACAGCCAGGGCGAGCAGTTCGACGCCTTCGAGCGATTCGATGGGAAACTGGACATAGGCGCGTTCGACGAAATCGCGGGCTTTGTCGAGCGAAATCAGGCCGTTGCCCAGCATCAGATAAAGCGCGGCAGATGCGGTATCCCAGTTTTGCGGGTCTTCGTTGGCGGCAGCATCGCGCAATGTATGAATTTCGTCTTTCGACAGATTTTTGGGGCGATGCGTACCGACATCGGCGATCAGCGAGGTTGCAACGGCACACGCACGCACTGTAGCCGAGCACCAGAGATTCCAAAGCGCAAATGCTTCGTCGTGCGACAATTCGCCATTTTCGAGCAGCCGGATGCACACATCATCCAGCCATCCCAGGCCGTCGCGAAGATTCTCATTCACCGCTTTGAGCAGCTGTTCGATCTTTTGCAGTCTGGCGGTCTTGTCCCAGGCGTTCGACTGGTCGAGGGCATCGACGATCGATTTGGCAAACAGCAGCATCCCGTTGTGGCCGATGGTTTTGATATTGTTCAGCGCACGGACGAGGTGGCGGGCGCCTTCTTCCATGGCGGCAATTTCACTGGCGATGCGAGCGATTTCTGAGGCGTTGTCGTTGACTGCAGCATAGACAATCGCCGACCGGCCTTCGGTGACATCTTCTTCGAACAGCAGTTCACGGCCAGTCATTTTGGACAGAGATTTAGCGGCTTTTTCAAATTCACGTGCCAGTTCTTCGTTAGTCATATCATTCTCCGATTAGGCGACGGCCAATGCTTCAAAAAGCGCCAGACGCTGTTTATCAAAAGCCCCAAATGGGTATTCCCGGTCCATGATGCGGACGATGCCCGATTGACCATCGGCGGCCTTTTGTAACACATAGGTTGTGATTTGTGAAAGCTGGCGCTCGAAATTCTCGTTTCCAAGCACCGCTTTATCGATGCAGTTGATCACCGGTTTTTCTTCGCATTCTCGGACGCGCTGCGGCACCGATTCCATCCATTTTTGCCGTTTCGCCGAAAGCTTCCACAGGATGCGTCCCGATTGCCGGCCGTTGACGACTTCGCGAATGATCTCATCTGATTTGACTATCCGGACGTTTTCGTCGGGATTATCTGTATGTTCAAAGGCAATGAAATCATTGCCGGGCAAAGGATGCGGAAAGACGTAGGATTCTTCGCGAACAGAAAGGCTGGTGCGGTATTCGAAAAAGGGGAGCGGAAATCGCGATCGGACATCGAACCCGACGAACTGCGTGCATCCGCGAGTGGGAAACATGCACATATATCGCGCAGTAAACGTCTCACCCGGGGCGAGTTTGCGAATAAACATCGGTCCGATTTGGGTCTTGTCGTCGAATGCCTCGAAGACGTGAATGCCATAAACCGTTGCATCCCCAAGATTGGTCACGAGGATATCGATACGGGTTTCGCGGCCGGCGTAGATTTCTTCGATAAACCGTCGTTCGATTTTCAGGTTCTGGACATTCTTTCGGGCGATTCGGATCATCAGGAATACGACGGCGATGAGGCAGCAAAAGAGCAGCATCAGACCGCTTTGACCGGAATAAATCGCCGCGACACCAAGGCCAATCATAAAGAAAGCGAACAGCCACCCCTCCCGGCTAAGGGCGAGACGGGTGTGTGAAATCCTGGATCCCGCCATGCGGGCAGGTTCATTGGAATCCAGCATTTTATCGCATTCTGCCATATATCTGCCGATGGGCGTGGATGAGCTGAAAAAGGGCAAAAAAAAAGGTCCTCGAGGGACCTTTTCAGAGGCAAGTAACGGATTCGCACCGCTGCAGAAGGATTTGCAGTCCGCTGCTTATCCTCTCGGCCAACTTGCCACGGGTGAAAGGCGAGTAACGGATTCGAACCGCTGTAGAAGGATTTGCAGTCCTCTGCCTATCCTCTCGGCCAACTCGCCAGTCGGGTGCGTTTATAGTGAACCATGTGGGTATTGTCAACAGATTTTTAAAAGAACAAAACCAAGTTGAATCATGCAGCCCAATGAAAAGCCCGTCAGGGCTTTCATATCCATAGCCCCCGGTTGCGATAGCTACCGGGGGCTATGGATATTCACGATTCACAGAACCCCAGCGGGGTTCAATATTGAACGCCTAACGGCGTTCATTGCTGAAGGCTAAATTGTCACAACATCTATGGTTAAACAGTCATAGCAAGGCGAATCATGCAGCCCAATATGCTCTTTTTGACGGCTTACGCCGTAAATACACGATTTGCGCGGCTACGCGCCGCAGGCGGCAAGGGGCGTTGTTCCGCGAACGCCCCTTGCAACCCCGCGCGGCTGGGGGCGCTGCCCCCCGTCCCCTGATCTTGGTTCTACACATGCTTTAGTGCGACGCTAAAACGCCATCCATGGCGTTGTACCGTCGCCCCGCCGACATCGTGTCGGCGGGAAATTCATTAGCTCATCACGACGGACTGCGACCGTATGATTTGGCTGTGGCAGATACACACATCACGGATTTAGCAAAACATAGAGATGAATTGTTACATAAGCGCGAATCATGCAGCCCAATCTTCTCTGAATGATTACGATTCATCCGATGAATCATCGAGGGAATCGAAGTATTCGTCGAACAGGGCATCGAGGGAATCGCGCAATTCACTGATGCCGGTCTTTTTGGAAGCCGAGGTCTGGATGACCTGTTTTGGCGAGATGCCCAGGGCTTTGGCGATTTTATGCTGCTGATTAAAGGCTTCGTTTCGACCGACTTTGTCGCACTTGGTGAGCACAATGAGAACGGGAAGTTCGCGTTCGAGGCACCATCCAAGCATCATCTGATCATGCTCGGAGGGCATGCGGCGAATATCGATGAGCAGCAGCAATCCAAGCAGCAGTTCACGACCGGCCAGATAATCGTGCATCATTTTATCCCATGTGCGCTGGATATTTTCCGGCACATCGGCATATCCATAGCCAGGCAAATCGACGATTCGGGCGCGGTCACCGACCGAGAAAAAATTGATGAGCTGCGTGCGGCCCGGCGTTTTGCTCACGCGAGCCATCCCTTTGTGATCGCCCAGCATGTTCAGAAGTGAGGATTTGCCGACATTTGAACGACCAACGATGGCGACTTCGGGCAAATCGGCCTCGGGGAAATGAGATGCGGCTGTGGCACTTTTTAGAAAAGCAATTTTTCTGTAATCGAGCATAAAAAGACCTCCGGTGGGCTGTATAACACAGGTTGCGGGTATCGGCCAATGCAAAGAAGTGCGGCCGTATGCGCAGCATAGGCCGCACGCGACCTGCGTATGGGCGAAAGCCCATAGCAGGCGCAAAAGTGAATACATTTTTACTTTTTTCGGGCTCTGCCCCAAACCCCGCCAAAGGGCTAAGCCCTTTGGAATCCATATTATTTTTGCATACTGCCTTATTTTACTCGCTGTCATGGCTCACAAAAGTCGCAATGGGGCCCCTACCCCATCGCGCTGACGTTTTACTCTTTGGGCAGGTTTGAGTGGTGCACGCATCACCGTTGCAGGCGCAAAAAAAAAGCATTTTGCATCCTAAAAGAATGTGGCAGTATCTGGGGGATTTGATCTGTTCGCGCGGGGTGCGTCATGAAAGCCCAATGGGGATGTTTAAAATTTGCTTGTATTTTCGCGGGTTTGCTCGTGACGTCGTGTGATACAGTGGCGGAGCTGACGTTTTCGGACGAGCAGCTGATCGAGCTGAGTCCGGTGGGGCTTGTGCCATCCAGGTGTTTGCAGCAGGCAGAATCGGACGCAGTTTTTCGGTTTTCGGTGCTGACGTCGTTTGACGAGATGATGACGCCGGGGCGGCGATATGCAGCGCTGGGCGATTTGCTCGTGCCGGGATACAACTTTGTGGCCAGCGATATCATGGTGGCTGACGGATGGTTTTTCGTCGTCGATACAGCCGGTCGCGATGTCGTTTGCAATGATGCCGGGGATTGCCCGACCGGCGCGTCATGCCTGACCCCTGACGAAATGGGACTGGGGCAGTATTATTATGCGCCCAACAAATACTGCGCATTTCAGACGTCCGTGGATGTGGCTTCTGACCCGGTGTTTTACCACTATCGCGACAAGATGACCGGAGATGATGCGCATGTGACGAGCAGCCTGGCCGACGGTCGATCGTTTGCATTTGTGATCGACAATTCCGCAACGCTCGACGGCAGCGAATCCACGGGTGTGCCCGATTCTGCCAAAGCCACCGACCCCTACCAGTATCGAAAGGTCGGCCTGAATCAGTTTATGGATGGTCTGACTGTTGGGCGCGATGCATCGGGAAAGCTCGAGTTTTCGGCGACAATGGCGAATGGCAGCGGCACGATTGGCGTCTATGATATGTCCAAAAGCTGGATGCGTTCGATCGCCGTATGGAATGCGACCGTGATGCAGAAATATCCGACACCGAGCGGCGGATCGCCCGTTTGGGAAGCTGCGGCAGCCGCGCTTGACAAATTGATGGACTCGGCAAATACCAGCTATTCGCACACCATTCTGGCGCTGACAGACGGCGAACCCAATAACGGATCCGAAGAAACATTCAGAAATTTCAGCCGACAGCTGACGGCTTCAGATGTATCGGCGGTTTACTGGCTTGATTTTGGCGCAGAAGATGCGCCCGGTCACAAGCCCTATGCCGATATCGTATCACAAAGCTGCGGCGCGTATTATTTGTTCAGCAATGCCGCGCAGTTTCCGGTGATCATGAGGAATATCGCACTGAATACGGCGTCACACTGGAATATCGGACTGAAGTTTTCGGCAAATCTGCCAGCCGGACAGATGTATCGTCTGGCCACCACTATCGTCGTCCGCGTCGGGAAAACAGCGGTTTCATTCGAAGCACAGCGAAAGATCGAACAGCAGTCGGCGATGGATTATCGCCTGGTGATTTCGAAATAAGGGGCAATTGAAGTGATTTTGATCAGAACCAGAGCGATATTAACAGCGATTGCCTGCTGCCTGATGTTATGGTTTGCGACGCAAGCATCGGCCAAACCGGAATCCGGCGATATTTCTGCCGAACAGGGACAGAACAATGCGGCAAACAGTGCATTTTCGGCCGAACAAAGCGCTGCCGAAAAAGCCATTGCCACCATCGAACCGCGTCCTTTTTCAAAGGCCGGCCGCGGCGAAATCGCCATTGGCATGGGCACCATTGCGAGCGACATCTTTATCGTCTATCTGCCGGTATCATTGCGCGGCGGTTACCATTTTAAGGAATGGGCGTCGCTTGAGCTTACTGCTTCTTTCATGGGCTGTTTTTCGAACGAAGTCGGCGAAAATATGGCACGCGGGGGATCGCAAAAATGCATGCGCGCACTCACGCCAACCTACGACAGGCTCACCGAAACATCGGGCGACACGCAGCTGCGCAGCGTCACGATTAAAGAATATCAGGTGGCACGGTTTGCCCTGAACCCGATATTCTCGCCATTTGCAGGCAAATTCAGCCTGATGAACAGCGCTATCGTGCATTACGATCTGAACCTGAGCGCCGGTCTCGGCGTGCTCGTCGTCGAAATGCCCGATGCCCTCCATATCGGTAAAATTCAATATGGCGCTTCGTTCGAGGGCAACTTCGGACTGGGACTGCGGTTCGTTTTCCGGAATTTCGTCGGTGTCAGACTCGATTTCAGGGAATACCTGTTTGGAAAACAGAACGACAAAGGTCTTGGCACTTCTTCTGAAATCGCGCTCAGCGTTTCGTTTTTGCTGTAGGAGGTAGAAATGAAACACCTGTATCGCGCCTTTTTAGCATGTCTGACAGTTTTGTTCGTATCTGGTTATCAGATGCCCGCATTCGCCGACGATACGGATGCACTCGACCGAGATCTGGCCGAACAGTGGTCTACCCGCGATATCCCGGCCCAAACTGGAAATCAGGTATTTACCTCGGCCGGGCGCTTTGAACTCGGCCTGAACCTCGGCTATCTCGCCACCGACGATTACTACAATTATGTCCCCGTCGAACTGAACGTCCACTACCGGTTCACAGAATACTGGGGGCTGATGCTGCGAAGCTCGCTGCTGATGATCCACGGGACGACGACGCTTTCAGATTTTCTCGACACCCATCAGACAACCATTGACCCGAAAATGCTCGGTGATGAGCAAATCGTCGATTTTTCACTCACTGGCACATTCCATCCCGTCTATGGCAAATGGACAGCCGAAACGATGAATCTGGGGCGATTTGACTGGGGCATTTATGCCGGTATCGGCCTGGTCGTCTCCAAATCGGCCAACAAATCGCGCACCAAACGCGAAACCATGGCACATGCCGAAGGCGTCTTTGGCACCGATTTTCATTTCTTTGTACTGAACTGGCTGGCAATCCGGCTGGACGCATCCCTGCGATTCTATCATGCGCCGACCCAATGGGTTGTCCCATGCACGATTACTGCGGGTGTGAGCTTCTTCATGCCCAGTTTGACGGATTAGGAGCGAGCATCTATGAAACACGCGATTTACAAGTGGCTCCGCTCGAAATGCCGGACGATGGTGATGGCTTCGGCCTTGCTTTTATTCTGTGCCGATGCGCATGCACTCACGATCGAAGACATCAAAAGCATGGCTTCGCTGCCCGAAGAAACGCTGATGTCGATCGTCACAAACGCCCAGGATCTTCCCAAACTGAGCAAAGAAGAAATCAAAGACCTGCAGAAAGCCGGCATTCCCGACAAAGTGACCGCAGCCATTGTGAAACGAAAGGTTGTGCTGGACAAACTGGCATCAGGAAGCGCGGCCCCATCGTCATCTTCCGACAAGACGATCCCGCGCGAAATCGACACAACACCGGCAAACAGCGATAATAAACCGCCCGAAACTGCGCCAACCCCGCCGATTCCCGCATTTGATCAGGCCAATGCGCCGGTTCCGGCGCCACCCGAAGGCAGCAACGCCGATTCGACCGATGGCAATGCAGCATCCGACGTCGGTTTTATCCAGATTCAGGGTGCACAGGAAACCATTCTGGCCCCCGTCGAATCTTCCAACCTGCCAATCATCTTTAGAAAGTTCTTCCAGGACGCCTACGAGACCTATACCGTCCAGTCGGAAATCGCGAAGAAATATGCCGATTTGCAAAGCATCACAGCAGCCGAGCGAGCGGCCGAAGCCGAGATGCCCCGAGTGGCGCAATGGGTGGCGCAAATCGCAACACATCCGGTATCTTCGCTCGAATCATGCATCAACATGATGGACGAACTCAATCCCGGCATGGATACCCTTATCGGTGCTGCGCTGAATCAGTGCATCGGACTTGCACTGCACGCGCTTGGAGCCGATGGAATGGCGTCTGCATATCTCGACCAGGCACTCCAGTCGATCTCAACGGTGCCCAACTATTCCGCAACGCTCAAGACATTTTTCGAAACAGCCCACCGCACCGACTATACGAGCACCAGCCCGCTCCGTATCAAAACTCACGTCGACGACATCGACGACAGCGTCCGTCAGCCGTTTCTCTATTTTATCGCGTATAGCCTGGTATATGGCGCACAGCCCGACATTACCTATGCGCGACAGCTTTTGTCGAACATTTCCGAAGGTTCCATCTACTCAGCACGCGCCCACATACTGCTCGCCACACTTGCCGTCCGCGCCCCCGAATTCAAATTCAAAACAGCCGCAGAACATCTGAACACGGCGATCGAGACGCTTGACAAACTCGACGACGAAGCAGCCTACGAGCTCAAAAATTCAGCCTGGCTTGCATTAGCCCGCATTGCGTTCGAAAATCATGCCTACGATATCGCCGATGCGTTCTACCGAAAAGTCGACATCAACAGCCACCATCTGCGCGACGCGCTTATCGAAGACGCCTGGGGCCAGCTGTTTGCCGGCAATTATTCCGGTGTTCTGTCGATTACACATGCGCTCTATGCACCTATATTCAAAAAGGCATGGCTGCCCGATCTCAAACTACTCGAAGCCGGTGCCTATCTCGCGCTGTGCCGCTATGATATGGCCGATTTGTCCATAGAAGCCATGCGCAATACCATTCTGGCCGATGCGACAAAACTCAAGGCCTATGTTGCGCAAACGCCCGCCCGCGATTACTACAATCAAATCATTCAGGCGGCCCGCGACCCGCAAAATGCGATAATTCCTGCGTCGATCTACCATCGCGTCATCGCCGATCAGACGTTCAAAATGCTGCACCAGTCGATTCGCATCCTCACGCAGGAACAAAACCGGCTGGCCCAATATACCGGATACGGCTTCAATGCCTGGCCCAAACTGCGCCAGGTCTATACTCAGGCCATCGAAACCCGCCAGCAGCACATGTCTGTCGTGCTCTCACAGATTTACGAAAAAGCACTCTCCGAGCTTCACGCCCTCGATATTTCCGCGTCACAGGTCGCCATCGAAATCAGACTGGCCAAACGTACCCGCGACGCTGAATGCCTCAAAATCGTCGCCGCCGGCGGAAAATGCGAATCCGAAATCGTCGATGACTCCCGCGCACAACTGCAAAAACGCGACAACGACGCATGGTGGAATTTCGACGGCGAGTTCTGGCGCGACGAGATCCGTTCCTACGTTTCGGGCGTCACATCGTTGTGTAAATAATGGGGCGCGCCTATGGCTGCGCCATACGGCTCGTTGTGTTTTTGGGGCGACCACACGGGGTCGCCCCTACTCGCCTATGGCTGCGCCATACGGCTCGCTGGCGCCGCTATTCCCTGCGGGAATACGCGTCGTCTATAATGTGATCATGACAGCACCAGCAATAATACAAACAATACCCAATACCTGGAAACTCGAGATTTGTTCCTTCAAATCCACCCTCGCAATCAGCAGCGTCCAGATATAGGTAATCGACGTGAGCGGCAATACCACCGAATAATC
>CAMKRB010000062.1 GCA_946415045.1 uncultured Myxococcales bacterium | reverse complement strand
TCGCCGCAGATGCCGCTGCTGCTGAACCTGAGACAGTGGATTCGGAACGCGTCGATTACAATAAATTCTTCGAACAGAGCGATGATCGCGAGATGACAGCTTCGGATGCGGGACTCGATCACGAAGCCCAGCTGCGCGAACTCGAAGCGGAACAGGCTCGCAAAGCCGCAGAAAAACTCGAGAAGCAGAAGCTCAAACTCGAGCTGGACGGCACCGAAACCGAGGTGAAAGCGGCCGAATCGTATCAGCAGCGAATGGCAAGACTTATCGCCGAAAAACAGGCTGCAGCACGTGAACAGGCGCTGCGCGAGCGCGAGGAGGCTTTGCGGGAACTCGAAGAACTCAAAAAAGCCGGTCCTTCGGCACCGCAAATCGAGCAATTGCAGCTTAAACCTACCGAATCTGACGATCCCGACGAAGTCGTCGAAAAAGTTCAGAATCTTGAGAATCTGCAAATTAAAGGGTTTGCACATACCGGACTCGATCAGATACATGCCAACACGCGCGTGCAGCAGGAAGTCGAGGAAGATTTCGATATGCACGCAGCCATGGCGCAAAAAGCATGGGAAGAAGCCCAGGCTGCCGAAGCTGCAAAGTCCGATTCTGATAATAAAAACGATAAAAAAGATGATGATGATCTGCACGTCGTCATTGACTATACGGCGCTGGCCGAAACTAAAGACACAGAACTGGCTGAAACCAAAGACACAGAACCGACTGAAACAAAAGACGAAACCTGATTACAATTCGTGCGCTTTTGTTCTATGCTGACATCTGATTTGCCAGCTGATTCTGGAATCCTTCGGGTCGCCGCTTGTACGGAGCAAATTCAACAGATATGCAAAATTTTGTAAAAATACTCAGCATCATGGCATCCATTGCGCTGGGAGTGGCGTTGCTGGATGCCTGCCATACGGTCGATGCATCCAACGATACCGGCAGCACCGCGCCTTCGGCTGCATCGGAACAGACAACCGGTGCTGCTGATAATAGTGATTTGACAGACGATGCGGATAAGGCTGCGAATGAAGCAGCGGCTGGCGAACAGGCCGCCAAATCTTCCGCCGACTCAGGCAATTCCGCAGATACTTCCGAACATGCGACCAACGACTCTCACCTGTCGCCGGATGATATTCCCGAGAATCTGATTGGATGCGAGGTGAAGATTCAGGTCGGACAAAAGTTCTATTCAGCGATGGGAATGGCGATTTCCATCGAAGAGGCACTCGATCATGCCGTGTATGAGGCATGTGCCGTTTCATGCGCTGAAACGACGAATGCAGTCGATTCAGCAGCGCTTTCCGATGACGATAAGGAAGCAGCCATATTCAAATGCACGGATGTGTGCTCGGATTCTGCAATTCCAGCAGATGCCGAATGCATCCAAAACGGTCAGACCATTTTTACGGGGGGCAGCTTTAATGAGCCAGCCGGTCCGCAATCTGACGACGCCCCGGATGCCGGTTAGGAGCGCTTTGCATGAATATTGGGCAGCTGTTCTCTCATTATCTGATCGAAGAAAAAATCGGTGAAGGCGGTTTCGGCGATGTTTTTCGTGCGCAGGATCTGAACACTGGCATGGAAGTGGCCGTAAAATGCTCGCATCCCGGTGAAATCGAGAAGATAAACGACAAAGAACAGCGCTTCATGCGCGAGGTCGCATGCATCTCGAAACTTCGCCATCCCAATATTGTGCAGCTCTACGATTATGGTGCGCTCCCCGACAGGACGCTGTTCCTGGTGATGGAATACGTCAGCGGGTACAATCTCGAAGATCTCATCAAGCGCGATGCGCCGTTTTCGTATGTTTATGCGAGCGACGTCATCCTGCAGGTGCTGGATGCGCTGGCAGCAGCACATGCACAAAGCATCATCCATCGCGATCTCAAACCAGCCAACATCATGCTGGTCAAGCAGGGGCTGCGCAGCGATGTCGTCAAGCTGCTCGATTTTGGCATTGCCAAAGCCATCGACGGATCCACGCCAGACCTCACTCAGCTCACGTTTTCAAAGAATCGCGGACTTGGCACGCCGCAATACATGCCGCCCGAACAGTTCTATGGCAAACAGCTGGGTCCCCATTCGGATCTCTATGCCGTCGGCCTGGTCTTTTTCGAGCTCATCACGGGCAAACAAGCGGTGAGCGGCAAGTCGCTTTCCGAAATCGTCGAAAAGCAGCTTCACGGAACGATCGAGATTCCCGAGCCATTTTCGCTTGGCCCGCTTGGGGATGTATTCAGGCGTGCA
Organism: uncultured Myxococcales bacterium; assembly: GCA_946415045.1. Classification (GTDB taxonomy): domain Bacteria; phylum Myxococcota_A; class Bradymonadia; order UBA4248; family UBA4248; genus UBA4248. The sequence continues at coordinate 10,660 of CAMKRB010000062.1, read as the reverse complement.
CTGGCCAAATCCATCGACATGCGCTACACCTCGGCCGCCGAGATGTACCAGGATATCGATGCCATCGTGCGCTACAAATCGCCGTTTCTGGCGCTCTATTCCAGTGCCACCGCGCCGTCCAAGCAGGTGACGGTGACATTCTCACCGACCGAAGATCAGCTTCTTCCGCTTCAGAATACGAACAATCTCGGCGAGTTCGAGCAGGACGACGAGATGTCGACCATCGACAATCAGGCGCTCGAGGACATGCTCTCGAAAGATGATAACGGGGCGCTTGGCGACTATAAGACGATGATTTTTGACGATGGCCTGGAGAATCTGCCCGAAATACCGTCGGCGCCGAATACCGTCAATTTCGCCAATACAGCGTCATTGCCGATGGATGCGCCGGTTTTGCCGCCGCGTCCCGGTGAAGGGATTCCGAACGTGCCGCGCATTTCGCAGGCGCAGTTTGGCGCACCGCCTCAGGTACCGCAGTTTTCGCCGCAGCGCGATCTTCCACCCACCGAAATCGGCGACGCGCTCCAGGAACCGCCCGGATTTGGCGGGGATGACGATATCGAACTCATGATTCCCACAGATGATGCGAGCCGTATCGATCCGGCGCTCATCATGTCGTCGGCCTCGACGTGCCCCATTCCTGCGCCGAATTTCAGCAGCCGCGCATCGGTTCAGGATGAAGTAAATTCCGGCGAATACGGCATCAAAACCAGCGCAATGCCCTCCTATTCCGAGATGCTCGCCGCTCGCCGCGCCACCGAATCCGACGATCTTCCCGTCGTCTTCCACCAGCAGAGTACAAAATTCATCCAAAGCCGCCACCTCTTCCGCCGCACAGCCACGCTGGTCAACGAAAAATCCCAGGTTCCCATCAACATCCGCATCTCACAATTCATCGACGATCTCTACGAAAAGCACTTCCTCGGGCTCGTCATCGGCGTCTGCATGTTCATCATCCTGCTCACGCTTTTCGTCATTCTCATCGTCATGTAAGATCGATTGTATAGGATGGCGCGGGCTATGGCGCTGCGCGCCATACGCCCTGCGGCGCTGCTATTGCCTGCGGCAATACGCCGCGCTTTTTCTGGTTTTCCAGCCCCCCACCTGACCTATGAAACTCCTGCGCATGCTGTTCAAAAACAAGATTAAGGTCTACGCTCAGGTCGACGAGCATCTCATGCCCGTGGTCAATGACGAAGGACTCGTCCATTTTCAGTACCAGAAAAAGTCGGGTTCTCCGGCATACACGACCGCTCGCCGTAACCTCACCATGATTCCGGGCGTCGAACCCGTCGAAGTCGATGATGAGACGATCGAGGTCAAACCGCCAAAACCGCGAAAGAAGCCAACATCCGAAGCCCCCGTCATACCGGCAAATGAAGTCATTCCGCCCAATACCATTGTCGTTTATACCGACGGCGGAGCCAGTCCCAATCCCGGTCCTGCGGGATCCGGCGTCATCATGATGTACGGTCAGCACACCCTCGAAATCTGGGAATATCTTGGCCGTTCGACCAATAATGTTGCCGAACTCACTGCCATTTTGCGCGCCCTCGAAAATATCAAAAACAAGAATATGCCTATCGTGATTTACTCCGATTCCAATTACGCCATCGGGGTGCTCACAGGAAATATGCGCGCTACCAAAAACCGTGAACTCATCGCGCAGATTCAGGCAGAAATGGCCAAATGTCCCAGGCTTCAGCTGCTCAAAGTCAAAGCCCATGTCGGCATTCAATACAATGAACACGTCGATCGACTGTGCGCGCTTGCCCGCGATACCCAGGCATCCGGCAGCCGCAGGTCACCAGAAACACCCTCAGCCTCATAGGAGTTTAAAATGTCACATCCATCCGAAAAATGTACAGCATCTGCATTCTTCAAACATGTTGCCATCATCAGTGCAGTCACTGTTGCTGTGATTGTCATCGTTAAAAAAATCCGCAAATAAGCGTCACAAAGCAAGCGATTGCGGCATCATTCATGTTCGACAGCATCCTCCATGTGCTGCTGCATGTGCAGTGGCCATGCGATGCCCATTCACAAGGCTGTCGGCATGAACCCACATCAGATGTCCAAATACGATAAAACCCAATCGATGTTTGTTGTTTCTCCTCCGCCCAAATCGCAGGTTTCCACGGATTATCAGACGGTTGTACAGGCCTGTCTTGTCTTTTGGCTTTTCTGCATCACAGTCGGAGGTTTTACACATTTTTTCGATATCGCTTTGTAACATCCTCGTTGTGTGGTATTAAATACGGCCAGTTGTTCCCTGCGCATATGCGCGTTTTCCCATGTGGAGGTTTTTTAATGCGTACCAAAGATGATATTGAACGTTACCTGCTCGATCTCGACACCCCATACGAAGCACTTGGCAATGGGATGTACAAACTCACAGACGATGAGGATGACAGCAACGATGAGGGTATTCTGGTTTGTGTAAATGATCCTCTCATTATCTTTAGCGTTCGTTTGATGAAAGTTCCCAGCAAGAATCTGGAAGCATTTTATCGCAAACTGCTCGAACTGAATGCATCCGAGCTTGTTGCAGGTGCATACGGTATTGCAGGCGATGATGTTGTCATCACCGATACACTTCAGCTTGAGAATCTTGATTTCAACGAGTTCCAGGCATCTGTTGAATCATTGGCACTTGCACTTCGTACACACTATCCTGTGCTGAGTGCATATCGCGATTAATTTGTGTGGGTAATCAGAATTAAGGAGAAATAAAATGGGCATTTTTGGACGTATTTCTACACTTTTCAAGGCCGAAGCCAATGCAGCCATCGACAAGCTCGAAGATCCCGAGAAAATCCTGAATCAGTCGATTCGCGATATGCAGGCTCAGTTAGCCGAAGCCAAGACCAAGGTTGCCGAAAGTATTGCATACGAAAAGAAACTCAAGATGCAGTACGACAAGGCAGTTGAGCGTGCCAAGGAATGGGAAAACCGCGCAATGAGCGCAGTCAATGCGGGTCGTGATGATTTGGCCGAGCAGGCTCTGGGTCGCCAGGCCGAAGCTCAGAAAGAAGCCGATCAGCTCCGTGCTCAGTGGCAGGCTCAGAAAGAAGGCTGCGACAAGATCAAGGCCAAGCTCAAGAACATGAACGACAAGATCGAAGAAGCCAAGCGCAAAAAAGGCCTCCTCGTTGCGCAGGCCAAACGTGCCGAAGCTTCCAAGACCATCAACAAGACCATGTCGGGTCTCAACGATGCATCCGCTTTCGATGCGTTCGATCGTATGGCCGAAAAAGTCGAGAATCTCGAAGCCGAAGCTCAGGCTGCAGAGGATCTCGCCGACGATTATCAGGGTGGCGATTCCCTCGAAAAGGAAATCAAATCCCTCAATACCGCGCCATCCAACAGCGATGCACTCGCAGCCCTCAAGGCCAAGATGGGCAAAGCACCCGCTCCCGCAGCAACCACAACCGCTGCAAACAATTCACTTGCAAACGTTCAGAGCTGGGATGACCTGTAATCGATAACGCTTCGATACAAACTATTCTTGAGAAAAAGCCCGCCACAGGCGGGCTTTTTTCGATTAGGAAATTAAATCTTAACCAAGAGAACGACAATGGAACGAACGATTCAGGAACTCGGCAATGTGATTCGGCAATCCGCTGGTTTTATCTCCAGCCTCAAGGCCGAAATTTCCCGCGTTATTGTTGGCCAGGAACACATGATTGACTGTGCGGTTATCGCCATGCTCACCGGTGGACACATCTTGCTCGAAGGTGTGCCAGGACTGGCTAAAACACTGCTTTGCAATACCCTGGCTCGCGTCGTCGACTGCCAGTTCAAACGCATTCAGTTTACCCCGGATCTGCTCCCCGCCGACTTGATTGGATCGCTCGCATACCGTCAGGATGACGGGACTTTCTACGCCAAAAAAGGTCCCATCTTCGCCAATCTCATCCTCGCCGACGAAATCAACCGCGCTCCCGCAAAAGTTCAGTCTGCTTTGCTCGAAGCCATGCAGGAAAAGCAAGTCACCATCGGTGATGCAACTTATCCGCTGCCGAGACCATTCCTCGTCGTGGCTACACAAAATCCCATCGATCAGGAAGGCACCTATGCGCTTCCCGAAGCTCAGGTCGATCGCTTCATGCTCAAAGTCGTCGTCGATTATCCCACTTTGGCCGAAGAAAAACGCATCCTTGAACGCATGACCAGTCCACAGACCGTCGTTCCAAATACCGTCACTTCCGTGAGCAATATCATTGCTGCGGCTTCGAATGTAGCTCAGGTTTATATCGATGAACGCATACAGGACTACATCGTGAGACTTGTTTATGCAACGCGTCGTCCGGAAGATTTTGACCTCCCAAAGCTCAAATCCTGCATCGCACGAGGCGCAAGTCCCCGCGCAACCATCTCAATGGCTACTGCTGCAAAAGCAGCAGCTTTTATGCAAGTCCGCGCATTTGTTACCCCGGATGATATCCAGAAACTCGCGGTTGATGTGCTGCAGCACCGCATTGCGCTCACATACGAAGCCGAAGCTGATAATATCACTGCAACCGATATTATCGAAGCTATCATCGAAAAGGTTGAAGTTCCATAAGAAGCGAAAATCGCTGACAGTATCTTTTGGAAATGTTACATTAAGTCGTTATCGTGGGGATAACAAATCATCTCAAATTAAAGGAGTGTATCATGGCAAAAATTAATTCGTTGGATTTCAATGCGTTGATGGACGACGATCTCAATAGCCTGCTCAACCAAATCGTTGATAACATCGAAAAAAGCAAGGCTTCGTCGAACGCCCAGTCACTGGTCGCCGCAGTAAACGAGTATAAAGACGCCCACGAAAGCGTAAAAGACAATGAACTGGTTGCCGCCGATACCGAAGCTGATTTCGCATGGCGTCATCTGAACGCATTTTTGTGCGGTGCCATCTATCATCCGGCACTCAAGGATGCTGCCGAAAGTGTTAAGCTGGTATTCGACGCCACCGACGATCCGACCGAGCTGCCTTACGAAGAAGAATACAGACTGCTTGCGGATTTGCTCAGCGACCTGGATGCCATCTCTGCCGACGTCAAAAAAACCGCTATGGTCGATGTACTCATCGAAGATCTCCGCGTGAAATGCGACAAATTCAATGCCCTCTACAGTCAATTCAAAGATACACAAAAGGCCAAAGACTTTGCCCGCAATAAACAGGCTGAACGCGTTCTGCACAAAGAACTCAACGAAATGCTCGACAACGTCAACGCCAATCTGCGCGTCAATCCGACCGCAGAACTCGAATCATTTGCCAGCAGCGTTCAGAGCATCATCGATAAGCCGGTAGCCCGTGCCGTTCCAAGACGCAGATAAGATGCATGCGGATCACTGCGATTCATGCTCGCCGTGATCCGCCGCTTTGCGGCGATGCAGTTTCATGTGGCCGGCCTGGATTCCTTCTGTTGTGAGTGCCCATAATGCACCAAGATTCTGGGCCAGACCGACGCCGGCCAAAATGCCGCACAACACATTGTAACTGCCGATTCCTGCCAGTTTGCAGGCTGCCTCGTATTGAGGACATGATCGGCTTCCACCAACAAATCCGGCAACGATCGGCATCTTTAGCGAACCACACAAGGCGTTGTTTTCGATTGTCCAGCTGGCCAGCGGTTTATGACCATTGTGGCTGGCATGATCAATGGCTGCAATGCCAAGGGCACGCGTATCCTGGCCAAAAGCCAGTGATGCCGCAATAATGCCATTCAATATCCCCTTGTTGTGTGTGATGGCGCGCTCCCGGCTCCGCATGGCAAATGCCGAACTGCGCGCAATCAATCGCGCAAACGTTTTGCCATCCATCCCGCAAATTGTCGACAAAACACCAAAATCCATGCGAACCGATGCAGATACCATCCGTCCTGGACTCGCATTCGTCAAAATCGCCATCCCCGGTTCAATCGATGCCATTTCTGAAATTACGCGGTATTTCTCTATCATCCCGCGCATCACGGCTTCGGCCATCGTATTCACGATATTGGCTCCCATCGCATCCAGCGTATAAACGTGAATCCGGGCAACGACAAAGGTTTCAGGCCATTCTGCATCTTCCGGCAGCAGCTCCGTATCGAGATCAAATGCCCCCCCACCCAACGCAATCAGCGTGTGATCACAAAGGTTCGCCACATTCAGCCACTCGCGTTTATCGGCCAGAATACAGTCGCACAAATGCTGTGCGCTGTTTCTGTCGATCACCAGCATGATCTGAGCCGTGGTCACCGGCTTCATCACTTCGGCTTTGATTCCGCCGCTCGCATTGATCAGTCTGGCGGTTCGATTCACCGCTGCGATGATACTCGGTTCTTCGGTCGCCATCGGCACGACATGCTCAATCCCGTTGACCACCAGTCCCGTCAATATCCCCATGGGCAACCGCAATGCCCCCACGACGTTTTCACTCATCAAATCCAGCTGTGCGGTCTCTTCGCAAACCTCTCCCCCCAGCGAAATCATGTCTGATGCATTGAAATCGCTTCGCTCCAGCCGCTGTCGGCGCGCTTCAACCGATAATCTGTGAAAACCGGAAATCATATTTTTATTTCCCGGGGGGTTCGCTACCGGGGGGTTCGCTACCGGGGGGTTCGCTACCGGGGGGTTCGCTAGCGCTCTACCCCCGGCTAAACTCTATCGCCCCTACGGGGCTCACATCCGGGATCACCCCGCATCAAACCGACCACCCCTAAAAACAAATCCCCCCAAATATATTGCTTTTCTTTCTTTTCGGGGGGTGTGGGGGGCGCTTTTCTTTCTTTTGGCACAAAAGAAAGAAAAGCGCCCCCCACCAATCACACTCTACCCGAGCAAAGCTCTGGCTTTCTTGAGCTTTTCGAGTTCAACCTGGCCATTGGCAACGCGGGTGCGTTCGGTTTCGACAACCTCGGGATTGGCGCGCGCAACGAAATTCGGGTTCGCGAGTTTTCGCTGGCTGGCTTCGAGAGCTTTGGTGACCTTGGCGATATTCTTATCCAGACGGGCGCGTTCCTCGTCGATGTTGATCAAATCTGCAAACGGCACGACGATTTCAATGCCATCGGCCACGCCAATTGCGCATGGCGCAGGCTTCGCTGCAGCAGCGCCGTCCACCGTGATCTTTTCGATCTTACCCAGCTGCCGTATCGATGCTTCCATTCGCTCGACAATCGAACGCTTGTCCGCATCATCTGTGAGCATCAGAACCAAAGGAATCGCCTTGCTCGGCGCGATATTGGCTTCACCACGGATATTGCGGATTGCCGACACGATATCGATGAGCGTCTGCGTCATCGCTGCGCTCTTTTCGTTCAGGAATGCAGGGTTCGCCACCGGCCACGGCGCGATCATAATCGATTCGGGCGCTTTATCGGTCTTGGGCAGCGACTGCCAGATTTCCTCGGTCATAAACGGCGCGAACGGATGCAGCAAGCGCAGAATCGTCTCAAGCACGTGGACGAGCACCAGGCGCGTCGTGCGCTTGGTCTTTTCGTCGGTCGTCTCGGAATACAACACGACTTTGGCCAGCTCGATGTACCAGTCGCAGAACACGTTCCAAAGGAAATCATAGATGCGCTGGGCACCTTCGTTAAAGTTAAATTCGTCGATCGACTTTGTCACATCGGCAACACAGCGATTCAGACCGTCCAGAATCCAGGCGTCGGTCATCGACAAATCCTCAACTTTAAACGGCTCGACGCAGCCATCGGCCGCAATCGCGCTGAAAGCATCGGTGTTTTCGAGGTTCATCATCACGAAACGCGAAGCCTGCCAGACCTTGTTCAAAAATGCGCGGTATCCCTCGATGCGGCGGATATCCAAACGCACATCGCGTCCCTGAGCCGCAAGCATCGTCAGCGAGAATCGGAGTGCGTCAGCGCCCTGAGGATCGATGCCCTTGGGATAATCGTCGAAAAGCTGCTGCGAAGCGGCGCGTTCATCCGCAGGAACCGATTCCGGTTTGCAGCCATAAATCAAAAGCAGCGGGTCGATTACGTTGCCCTTGGTCTTGGACATCTTCAAACCGGCCTTATCGCGCACCAACGCATGGAAATAGATATCCTTAAACGGCGTCTCACCCATAAAATGAATGCCGAACATCATCATTCTGGCAACCCAGAAAAAGATGATATCCGCAGCCGTTTCCATCACCTGCGTCGGATAGAACTTCTTGAGCGTATCGGTGTTATCGGGCCATCCCATTGTCGAGAATGGCCACAGTCCCGAGCTGAACCAGGTATCGAGCACATCGGGATCCTGAATCAGATGCGTCGACCCGCAAACCGGGCATTTTTCCGGCTTTGTCTTGCTCACGATCGGTTTGGCTTCATTATCGATGCGCAGATCCGGGTCTTTCTGGCCCGGTTTCTCAATAAAATGAATATGTCCCTTTGAGCATTCGGCGCAGTAATATGCCGGAATCTGATGTCCCCACCACAGCTGGCGTGACACGCACCAGTCGCGGATATTGTTCATCCAGTTAAAGAAGGTCTTTTCCCAAAGCCGGGGCGTCATGCGGGTTTCGCCCTTTTCGACGGCTTCGATTGCGGGTTTCGCCAAAACTTTCGCATTCACCCACCACTGCGGCAGCAGCAGCGGCTCGACGAGTGCGCCCGAACGCTGCGAACGCGACGGCGTAAAGTTGTAATCGACGATTTCGACCAGCAATCCTGCGGCTTTCAAATCCTCAACTGTCGCTTCACGGCATTCTTCGCGCGTCATACCGCGATATTTTTCGGGCACTTTATCGGTCATGCGCGCATCCAGACCAATCACCTGAATACGCGGCAAATTGTTGCGCTTGCCGGTCTCGAAATCGGCAAAATCGTGCGCCGGCGTAATCTTCACCGCACCGGTACCAAACGCCATATCAGCGGCAAGCGGGTCGGCGATCACAGGAATCGTGCGGCCACACAGCGGCAGCTCGACCTGTTTCCCAACGATGTGTTTATATCTTTCATCATCCGGATGCACTGCCACAGCCGTATCGCCAAACAGCGTCTCAGGACGCGACGTCGCAATCACAATCGACTCATCCGAACCGGCCACTTTGTAACGAATCTTCCACAGATGGCCATTCTCGGGCTCGTTGTCGATCTCGAGGTCACTCAGCACGGTCTGCGCCACCGGGTCCCAGTTCACCAGCCGTTCATCGCGATAAATCAGGCCTTCTTCATACAGCCGCACAAAAACCTCGCGCACGGCCCGCGAAAGCCCCTCATCCATCGTAAATCGCTCGCGTTCCCAGTCGCACGACGCGCCCAGAATCTTCAGCTGCTCAATAATATTCGACCCTTTCTCTCTTTTCCACGCCCACACGCGCTCCAAAAAAGCCTCACGGCCAATCTCCAGACGCGTCTTATTCTCTTTGGCCAGCTGGCGTTCGACCATCACCTGCGTCGCAATGCCCGCGTGATCCGTACCCGGCAGCCACAGCGCCTCAAACCCCTGCATACGCTTATACCGCGTCAGCAAATCCTGAATCGTCACAAACAGCGCATGGCCCATGTGCAGCTTTCCCGTCACATTTGGCGGTGGAATCACAATGCAAAACGGCGGTTTCTTCGAATGCTCATCCGCATGAAAATACCCCTTCTCCGTCCAGAATTTGTACCACCGTCCCTCGACCTGCGTCGGATTGTAACTCTTATCGATCATCGTTGCTCCTGTGCGTTGGAAATATCAAGAGAGACGTTCCATGGAACGTCTCTACCAAATATTTTCGATGTGTATTTGTATGTTGATTATTCGCGGTGCTATCTCGCTTTCGGGCGACCACATTGGGTCGCCTCTCGGGCGACCACACTGGGTCGCCCCTACGCTCGATACGCCCCGCCGCCCTCGCTATTTCGGCCGCGGCGCGCGAACGCACGCCGCCCTGCCTCAATACGCTCGGGCAACCGCAAAAAATCGCGCCCTATACCACAAATTGCGGCGAATAACAACAAATTGCCGATGGCCAAATGCTGCCGAATATCAAGCTCACCTGCAGGACACTGATGGTTGCGCCAGCGAGCCGTATGCCGAAGGCATAGGCGAGCACGCAAGCCGTATCGAGCTTAAGCGAGATAGGCCGCGCCCTACCTATCCTCCACCAACACCCCATCCAATGCGCTCATATCCGACGCAAAATTAGCGCCGACCAATACTATTTTTCGGCCATCCAGTTTAAATGGTTTCGCGTAGTCCTTGTCTTTGATCTGCTGCATCGCGGCTTTAGCGGAACTATCGCGCTTGAATTCCATAATATAAATATATTTATCTGTTTTAAGAATTAAATCCACTCGACCTTTGGATGTATGGTATTCGACGCTTGCATAAAAGCCCATCAGCATAAACAATAAATAGACAAAATTCTGGAAATGGACTTCGTAATCCAGTTTAACTTCGTAGGGCACATTGGACAGAAGCGTATCGATGCGCTCAAAGAAAGCATCCGTATCGCCGCGACGAACGTCACGCACAAATTGCGATACTTCAAACTCCGATGTGCGTTCATCGCCCGTTACGAGTGCAGTCAGACCTTTCAAAAATCCTTCTTTGACTTCATCATTCGGGTAATCCAGTGTAAATTCCGAGAACTCTTCATCAAAATGGCTTATCGTCAGATAGCCGCTTTGATAGATAATCGGCAGCGGATTGCTCGTAAACGAATTGATCAGCGTCAAAGAATCCCTTTGTA